>NZ_AKVN02000001.1:3457500-3757500 GCF_000271485.2 Pelosinus fermentans DSM 17108 | reverse complement strand
CTCCAAGGATGCAAAACAGCTAATGAGATATTTGGTGTTCCCATAAGCGGAAAAACTGATTTGGTCATTGCTTCTGCTGGAGGATTCCCGAAAGACATCAATCTGTATCAAGGCTCCAAAACCATTGGAAATTCCTTCATGGCGGTAAAATCCACAGGTGTAGTGATTTTACTGCTGGAATGCCGTGATATCATGGAGCCGCCTGATTTTAGCGGCTGGTTTAACTACGATTCTCTGTATGAGCGAGAATTGGCTTTGCGAAAAGGTTTTACCGTTCCAGGCTTCATTGCATTAAAACTGGGATATATGGCAAAAGAAGTTCCTCATATTGTTGTTTCATTGCCTCAGAATAAAGAGTTTTTTGAAAAAGCAGGAATGCTGACTGCTAGTAGCTTGGATGAGGCGATCACCATGGCTGAAAAAATAATAAATAAGACAGAATACACGATCACCGTCATGGCTCATGGAGCCAACACAGTACCAATCGAAAGTATTTGATACGAAAAAATAATGTAACCGCAGAGGCGCAGAGACACAGAGAGAGTTTTATTTCTCTGTGTCTCTGCGCCTCTGCGGTTAAAAAAATCTTCGTGTTTTTATATTCTTAGTATCTTCGCGGTTCAAAATGTTTTCTTTTTAAAAGCTAGTATAGCAGCAGGATTGTTGCTGCTAATGGGGAAGAGATAGAGTAATGGTTTATTATCTCTTACGTATTAGTCTGAACTACAGTAAAAGCAGATTCAATTGAATGAGGAGGGTTTTTGTATGGAATATCGTATTGAGAAGGATTCAATGGGGGAAATACGTGTACCAAAGGATAAGTTGTGGGGAGCACAAACCCAACGTAGCTTTGAAAATTTTCGTATCGGCATAGAAAAGATTCCTTATGAATTAGTTGGTGTATTTGCTACTTTGAAGAAAGCAGCTGCTATAGTAAATCATAGGCTGAATATATTGGATGAGGAGCGAACTCATGCTATTGTAGCGGCGTGCGATGAAGTGCTGGCAGGAAAATTGGATGGAAATTTCCCTTTGTCTGTATGGCAGACAGGCAGTGGTACACAGTTTAATATGAATATGAATGAAGTCATTGCTCATCGGGCAAATCAATTATTAACGGAAAATGGGAAAACAGTGGTTGTTCATCCCAATGATCACGTAAATAAATCCCAAAGTTCTAATGATATTTTCCCTGCCGCCATTCATGTTGCTGGTGTTAGTTTAGTGATTGATAAATTGCTGCCGGCGATTGCAGCATTGAAACAAACCTTACAGCAAAAGTCAGAGGAATATAATCATATCATTAAAATTGGCCGAACCCATCTGATGGATGCGACTCCCCTTACTTTTGGGCAAGAGATAAGCGGCTGGGTACGGATGCTCGAAAGAAATGAAGAAATGCTGACTATCGGTATTAATTTCATGCGCGATTTGGCAATGGGAGGGACTGCTGTCGGTACAGGTATTAATTCTCCAGTTGGGTTTGGTGAATTAATTGCTGCAGAAATCACTAAGCTAACAGAAAAGCAGTTTCATACTGCACCAAATAAATTTCATGCTTTGACGAGTAAGGATGAAGTCGTGGCAGTTCATGGCATCATCAAAGCCTTAGCGGCAGACTTGATGAAAATTGCCAATGATGTTCGCTGGCTGGCAAGTGGCCCACGCTGCGGTATAGGTGAGATTAAAATACCTGAGAATGAACCGGGCAGCTCTATCATGCCGGCAAAAGTAAATCCTACTCAATCAGAGGCTTTGACCATGGTTGTAGCGCAAGTGTTTGGCAATGATACAACGATTTCGTTTGCTGCAAGTCAGGGGAATTTTCAATTGAATGTATTTATGCCTGTACTTGTGTATAATTTACTGCAATCCATTAACTTATTAGCTGATGGCATACATTCCTTTAATGAAAATTGTGCGATAGGCATACAGCCAAGGGAGGATGTGATTGATTTTTATTTACACCAATCATTAATTCTCATCACTGGTTTAGTACCCCTTGTTGGCTATGATAAAGCAGCACAGATTGCAAAAAGAGCTGCAAAAGAAGGTATTACACTGAAAGAATCTGCTTTGGCTACTGGAGAAGTCAGTGCAGAACAATATGATTTATATATGAATCCAGCTATTTTAGTCAAACCAAGGTAGAAAATGAATAAAAGAATAGAATAAGAGTTGACATGACAAACTAGATTAGTCTATACTTATAAAAATAACAAAATAAATAAAGATAAGATAGAGGCGCGGTATATTAAGAATATGTATCTGGAGTTGCCAGCGATGAAAGATGCAAAAAGGAATATCCGCCGAAGTAGAAGGGTTTGGCAAGACCCGTTTATTGGTTTTGTATTGAATAAGTGCAAGACTGTCATCCAAGTTGGATGGAGTGCTATCTGCATTGCTGGTTGTGAGATCATTTGAATTCTTATGGCGGTTTGCGGAATAGTTTTCCGCAGACCGCTTTTACTTTTTTACTAGAGGCTTGCTTCATAACGAATGAGGAGAAGTTTTAGAATCTATAATAACAATTCAGGAGGTACAACATTACTATGGCAGAAAAAACATTACCATTTACTAAGCTTGAGCTTGAGGAAATTATTGCGCATTATCCGACTCCTTTTCATATTTATGATGAGCAGGCGATTCGGAATAATGTCCGCAAATTATTAGCGGCTTTTTCCTGGGCACCAGGATTTAAAGAGTATTTTGCTGTAAAGGCTACTCCTAATCCACATATCTTAAAAATACTGCAGGAAGAAGGCGTTGGTGCTGATTGCAGTTCTTTACCCGAACTCATTTTATCCAAACAATCTGGAATTGTGGGAGAAGACATTATTTTTTCGTCTAATGATACTCCTGCCGAAGAGTATCAGGCAGCCAAAGACTTAGGAGCTATTATTAATCTTGATGATATTAGCCATATTGAATATTTAGAAAAACATGTAGGCTTACCTGAATTAATTTCCTTTCGCTATAATCCAGGTCCTTTGCTGGAAGGCGGCAACGATATTATCGGTTATCCGGAAGAAGCCAAATATGGCTTAACCAGAAAACAAATTTTTGAGGCATATAAGATCATCCAAAGTAAAGGAGTAAAACGCTTTGCTTTGCATACCATGGTAATTTCCAACGAGTTAAATCCTGACAGTTTTGTGGCTACAGCAGCAATGATGTTTGATTTGGTCGTTGAAGTGTATCAAAAACTAGGGATTCGCATTGAGATGATTGATTTGGGTGGCGGTATTGGCATTCCTTATCGTCCTGAACAGCAGGCTGTAGATCTGGATGCTGTCAGTCAAGGTGTACGTAAAGCCTATGAAGAAAAGATTGTGGCTAATGGACTGCATCCATTAAAAATCACCATGGAATGTGGCAGAATGATTACAGGTCCTTATGGATATTTGGTTTCTACTGTGCTTCATAAAAAAGAGATTTATAAAAATTATGTAGGTCTTGATGCATGTATGGCAAATTTGATGCGTCCTGGCTTGTATGGCTCCTATCATCATATTACGGTTGCAGGAAAAGAAGCCCTGCCCCTTGATCATGTGTATGATGTGACAGGTTCTTTATGTGAGAATAATGATAAATTTGCCATTGACCGCAACTTGCCGCGTATTGACATTGGTGACATTGTTGTGATGCATGACGCAGGTGCTCATGGACATGCAATGGGTTTTAATTATAATGGTAAATTACGTTCTGCTGAATTGCTGTTAACAGCTGATGGAGCAGTTAAGATGATTCGTCGTGCAGAAACAATTGAAGATTACTTTACGACTTTGGATTTTGAAAAATGTGAAATGAATTTGGCTGCGGCAACTAAAAAATAAAGAATGATGTTTAGAGCAGACAGGTATACCTGTCTGCTCTTTATTTTAGCATACACTAACTTCGTGTTCTTCCTATTCTTCGCGTCTTCGCGGTTCAAAAGGTCTTATTTTTAAAGGGCGAGCAGCGTTTTTCTGTTTTCTAAAAAGTATATAGAGAGAATATAGTTAGTAAGCAGGATATTCTGAAAGAATAAGGAAATAAATAGTGAGAAAGAAGTCTGAATGTTGAGATATTTATTGTGAATGTTACCTAATACCTTGTCAGCTTTAAAACAGTAGGATAATGGCTGACAAGGTACTAGTATCTGGAGGGGGATTATGGTTGATAATTGCCTGTTAAAAGAGAGAATCTTAGTGATTAACCCTGGAGCAACTTCTACAAAATTTGCTGTATATGATGGAGAAACGCTGCTTATCAAAAGGACTGTGGAACATTTTGCTGCCGACACCAGCCCATTTGTGAAATTGTTAGATCAGTATGAGTATCGTTTACGAATTATTTTAGAACAATTAGCAGTAGAAAAGATTGACCTTTCTACATTTAATGCAGTTGCAGCCCGTGGGGGGATATTAAAGCCTCTTAAAGGCGGAACCTATGAAATTACTCAAGAGATGGTGAATGATTTAAGAGAAGCTAAAAGAGGTGAACATGCTTCTAATTTAGGGGCTGTCATGGCTTATGGGTTAGCCGAATTTTTAAAAATTCCTTCCTATATTGTAGATCCTGTTTCCGTGGATGAGATGGAACCTGTGGCAAGGATATCCGGTCTGCCTGATTTGCCAAGGATTAGCTTGTCCCATGCATTAAATACGAAGGCTGTAGCTCGTAAAGTAGCAAAGCAGCTTGGGAAAAAATATGAAGAGATGAATCTGATTGTGGCTCATTTAGGGACAGGAATTTCTGTAACACCTCACAAGCTGGGAAGAATGATTGACGTCAATAATCCGAAAGAGGAGGGACCTCTTTCTCCTGATCGTTGTGGGGGGCTGCCGGTAGGACAGTTTTTAAGACTTGCTTTTTCTGGTACTTACACCTTTGATGAATTAAAAGAGATACTCAATCATAAAGGTGGAATGTATGCTTATCTTGGTACTGCCGATATTCGGAAAGCTTTTTCTATGGCCGCTCATGGAAATGAGGAGGCTAGCTTGGTATTGGAAGCTCTTTCCTACCAAGTAGCAAAAGAAATTGGGGGAATGGCTGCTGTATTGTCAGGTCAAGTGGAGTGTATTATTCTAACTGGGGGAATTGCTCATTCAGAACCTATTGTTAACGCTATTAAAAGCCGAGTGCAGTTTATTGCTCCTGTAATTGTAATACCAGGAGAAGAAGAGCTAGAAGCATTGGCATTTGGAACTTTAAGAGTAATTCGAGGCGAAGAAGAAGCGCAGATGTATTCAGTATAAAATGAATAAACAGTTCTGATATTGGCAGATCTTTTAGGAGGTTGTCGTTTGTATTCTAATTATCATGAAATCATAGCTGAAATTAAAAATCGTTCTTTAATCAGGATTAGTGTTGCTGTAGCACAGGATAAAGGAGTCTTGGCGGCTGTCAAACTAGCTCAAGAGGAAGGGATTGCTGAGGCTGTTTTAGTAGGAGATACTGCTCTTATTAAGCCTTTAATGGAAGAGGTTGGCTTATCTGCTGATACGCCAATTTTGCATGAAGCAAACAGTGGGAAGGCAGTAGTGCAGGCTGTTTCCTTAGTAAAGAACGGTCAAGCTCAAGTGCTGATGAAGGGATTAGTAAATAGTAGTGATTTTTTACGAGCAGTATTGCATAAAGGGGAAGGGCTGCGTACTGGAAGGCTATTAAGTCATTTAGGTGCTTTTGAGATTCCAGGTCAGAAAAAACTTTTATTTATTACTGATGGAGGTATGAATATTGCTCCTACCTTATTTGAAAAGAAGCAGATCTTGGTGAATGCAATATTGGCACTGCATGGAATGGGAATCATGATTCCTAATGTAGCATTGCTTACGGCCAATGAAATAGTTAATGAAAAAATGCCCGCCACTTTAGATGCTAAGATTTTAGTAGAGATGAGAAGCAATGGGGATTTACCTGCTAGTCTGATAGAAGGACCGATTGCCCTTGATGTGGCAGTTAGTCAAAAAGCAGCGCAGCACAAAGGGATTGACAGCAAAATAGCAGGTAATGTTGATCTAATCATGGTACCTAATATTGAGACTGGCAATGCCTTAGGAAAGTCTCTGATTTATTTTGCTAAAAGTAAAATGGCAGGTATTGTCCTAGGGGCAACACACCCCATAGTCATGACTTCACGATCTGAGACACCAGAGGGAAAGATGAATTCCATTGCCTTGGCTTGTTTAGTCAAGCCATTAGGGTAGAATGGGAAAGAATGATAGAAAAATAGAGGAAATCCTTGATGTATACAAGGATTTCCTCTATTTTTTATATCGATGTGCTTACAATGGAAAGATGAGAATTTTCTGCCAGGTTAATTTCGATAGGCGGGGAATAGGCGGTTCCATCAGGGTAGGCAATAAGACGGATTATCGGCTGACGAGGGGTATGCTCCAATAAGGAGACGACAATAGCCTTTTCTCCTGTATTTAGCAGGACCTCCATTCCTGGAAAATATAAGGCCATTTTAGATAAGAATATTTTGCCGAAATGCTCGTCAAAAGCAGTTCCTAAACCAGAGCGAATAATATCATATGCCTCTTCCAAATTCATAGCTTTACGGTATGGGCGGCACCCTGTAATCGCTTCATATACGTCGGTAATTGCCAATAAACGAGCATAATTTAGAATTTCTTCACCCTGGAGTCCTCGCGGGTATCCTGTGCCATCTATTTTTTCGTGATGCTGCCATGCCATGTGAGCAACAAGGCTTGACAGCTCCCAGCGTTTTTTCACCAATAAATTAAATCCAGATTGTGGATGCTGCTTAATGATGCCAAATTCTTTTTCTGTTAAGCGATCCGGTTTATTGATAATTTTTTTATCGACGTTCATTTTACCGACATCGTGAAGCAGGGCACCACAGGTGATTTCTTTGATTTGGGGAATGGAAAAACTACAAGAATGAGCCAATAGAGCAGCATAAATAGCACAATTTAAGGAGTGATCTAAGGTGTAGTCATCATGAGTTGCAATTCCAGTTAATTGGATGCTTATGGCGGGTTGAATAATTAATTCTTCAACGATATCAGAGGCAATAGAACTGATATCGTCTATGGCAAAGGCTTCTTTATTATGAATTTTTTCCATAGTGGAACTTAATATAGAGAAGGCCCGTTGCTGAGTTTCTACAGATAAATATTCTGGAATCGCTATATCTTCATATCTTTCGTCGTGAATAAAGAGAGTTTTTACTTTCAACCTTCGTAACTTGTGAAGGTAGACTTCCGTTAGCCTGACTCCTGAAGCAAGCAGGATATGTCCTTTTCTGCTGTAAAGGTTTCGTGCTAATATCATACCTGGGTGTACTTCCGTTAACCTAATCTGTCGCAAAATGAGAGCTCCTTTATTTTCAAAAAAATCAGCAATACATGCCTGTTAGTATATACGATGAAGAGAAATCACACAAAAAAACTTAACCGCAGATATGAGGCAGTTAAGCTTTTCATCATATGCAGCGTGGCGATCATAGATTATAAATCCTTAGACCCTATAGCTTTGCGTCCTTACCTTTCAGTAAGTTTGCCAATATATAATTTAAGAAAATAAAAATAATTGTAGTATTAAAACAAAATGATACCATATAAAAAGGGCGAATTATGTCATATTTTGAAGAAAAATAAAAAATAATTTATTGCTAAGGGTTTTATGTAGAGATTGGTATATTTTTTACGATATCATCATAGAAGTAAATAGTGGGTTTCTAACGTACGGGAGGCGGCTGTTATGCTATCACCCAGTTTGGAAGATTATTTAGAAGAATTATATCGCTTTTCTTTATATAATGATATTGTTCGGGTTACAGATATAAGCCGAAAATTGAATGTATCGCTACCCTCTGTAAGTAAAGCGTTACGTAAATTAAAAGCTGGACAATATATAAATTATCAACGCTACGGCATTATTGATCTAACTGATAAAGGGAAAAAGACCGGAAATTTCTTAGTCGAGAGAAATAAGATATTGCAGGAATTTCTCACTTTGATTTGTGCTGATTGTGATATAGCAGCAGAGGCAGAAGCTATGGAGCATTATCTTTCCAAAGAAACGATCAAATCAATTCAATTGCTCGTAAAATTTATGCAAGATCATACGGAATATTATAATATTTTTTTAGAGCACGTAATGAATCAAGAAAAGAAGGAAGAAAAATGATGTACAATATCCCTATTCTTAGCAAATTTGAGAATAGGGATATTTTTTTATGACAACCCCATTCTCTTATTTCAAGTTCGCATAGATCATTTTTTTCTTTGCGGACAAGAGTCATAAACGCTTTCATGGAATCATTAAGCCACTTATTTTTATGATACACCAAAAAAGCATTCATCTGCACTTCTTTGTGGTTCGATTGTTTTATATGTTTTTAAGGATGCGTAGAGCTTTTCTTATCAATAATCATCATCCGTCTATACTAAATTGAGTAATCGTGCTGACTGGGCTACTATAAAGCATACTATGAACGCAATGACAGTAGGAATCAGAAATGTCAAAAAGGTCCATTTCTTGCTGCCTGTTTCTTTATAAGCGGATAGCAAGGCTGTGGTGCAAGGCCAGTGAAGCAGGCAAAAGAGCATTGTGCAGACAGCGGTTAACCAAGTCCAGTTATTATTGATGAGAATATCCCGCAGTTCTTCTAAAGTACCAAACTCCATCATTTGACCAGTTGATAAATAGCACATGAGAAGAATTGGCATAACGATTTCATTAGCAGGAAGACCTAGGATAAAGGCTAAAAGAATAAAACCGTCCAGGCCAATGGCGTAAGCAAAGGGCTGCAGCCAAGCTGCTAAATAACCAATGATACTTATCTCTTCTATGTAGATATTGGCAAGCATCCACGTAATGGCACCTGCTGGTGCTGCCATGATAATGGCCCGTTTTAGGACGAAGATTGTGCGGTCAATGAGAGAACGATAAAAAATAGCGCCTAATTGGGGTTTGCGGTAAGGAGGCAGCTCTAAGACCATCGAAGAAGCTTCTCCCTTTAGCAGTGTGTGTGATAAAGCCCAAGATACAGCAAAGGTTACAAAAATTCCTAACACAACTAAGCTCGTTACTACTAGTGAGGCTACTGCAATTTGTAATTCTGATACCACCATACCGCCCATAAAAATAGTGGCGATCGCAATCAAGGTAGGAAATCGTCCATTGCATGGTACAAAGTTGTTAGTCAGCACAGCAATTAATCGTTCACGAGGAGAATCAATGATACGGCAGGAAACGACGCCAGCAGCATTACAGCCAAACCCCATGCACATGGTGAGTATTTGCTTGCCGCAAGCACGGCATTTCTTAAACATATTATCGAGATTAAAGGCTACTCTTGGTAAGTATCCTAAATCTTCCAGCAGTGTGAACAAGGGAAAGAAGATTGCCATAGGCGGCAGCATAACCGCGATAACCCAGGCGAGGCCGCGAAACATACCTAAGACTAATATACCAGTTAACCAGGAGGGAGCTCCTGCTAATTCAAACCAGATTAAAAGCTGATCCTGAAATGCAAAAAGCGTGTCAGCAATCATTTGAGAGGGAACATTTGCCCCTGCAATCGTAATCCAGAAGATGACGCTAAGTAAAGCAAACATGATAGGATAACCAAATAATCGGGAGGTTAAAACGTCGTCTAGCTTATGATCCCAACTGCGTGAATCAGTGGAATTTTTACTTACGGCTGGCCCTGCTATCATTTCAGCGTTTTGATAAATATCAGATACAATTTTATCACCTAAGTCGGGATTACTGAGGCGGATTTTTTCCGCCTCAGTGCATATTTCCTCCAGGGTGATCATAGGTTTTATTGCAGCGCTCATACAGCAACCTCCTGTAAGCGTGTTGAATGCAGATCAAAATCAAGATATTGACTGATGCTGTTGATAAAAGCTTTATCTCCATCTAATAATCGCAGCGCTACCCAGCGAGGGTTGAGATTCGAGCCGATTAATCTTGATACTTTTGGCAGAAGTTGTTGAATAGCATTTTCCACTTCAGAAGAATAGTTAATCTGTCTGGGAGCTGGGGTGCAAAGCCCTGTAGACATTTCATATAACTTTTGACGCAGGGTGTCGAGACCTTTTCCATTACGGGCAGCAGTGGCAACAACTGGTACACCTAAATCTTTTTGTAAAGCAGAGATATCGATCTTAATATTTTTCTTTTCTGCTTCATCAATCAGATTGACGCAAACAATAATCTTCGGTGTGATTTCCATGACTTGCAATGCCAAATTAAGATTGCGTTCAAGGCAGGTAGCATCTAATACTACTAGTGTTGCATCCGGTTTGCCAAAACAAATAAAGTCTCTGGCAACTTGCTCTTCTACTGTATGGGCTAAGATCGAATAAGTGCCAGGTAAGTCGATCATTAAAAAAGAGCGATCGAGATACGTAAAACTTCCTTGAGCATTATCAACGGTTTTTCCAGGCCAATTTCCTGTGTGCTGATGTAAGCCGGTTAGCGCATTAAAAACAGTGCTTTTTCCTACGTTAGGATTACCAGCTAAAGCTACCGTAAATTGCCCAGGAGTCGTTGAAATTCCAAAATGCTCACTCAGAAATTTCTGATGTTCTTCAATCGTAGAATTGCTCATTCTCATTCTCCTCCTAAATTTGTTGGCTACAGTTATAACCAGGATTACATCGGATTCACATGAATTTGACTGGCGTCTTCACTGCGCAAAGCAATGAGAGTATCACGTACCATATAGGCTACAGGGTCACCTGCTGGGCTTTTGCGAATGCATTGGACAGGCGTTCCTGGTACCATACCTAAGTCTAGAATGCGGCGGCGCAGTAAGCCTTGTAAATTAAGGGATACGATCTGGCATACAGATCCTATGCCCAGTGTTGATAATGGAATTGTTGTTAATGCAGTATTCATTATAAATCCTCCTTTGGCAAAATGGTTTCATATTAGCCATGGCTAACATTTATAGGAAAAAATATGGTTAGCCGCGGCTAACATATAAGTAAGGGAATCTAATTTAGTATATGAACAGCAAAAGATTTGGTTACTTGCATTCACTTGATTAATAATATAAATATTTGACAGATGTTTTAATTATTGTTAAAATGATAATGATTATCAATAATTAAAAGAAAAATAAGATGGTTATGCTCATAAAACATATAAACATGAAGTGAATTTGTTTATTTAAGGTTTAAAAGGAGGAAGATGGATGTCTGTATGGGTAACAACTGATAACCGACAAGTATATATGAATGTAAGCGGTGATGTATTTGTAGAGCATCTTAATTTTCTGGAGCAAAATATGCTGAAGCATTTGCAGTATGGGTATCGGCGTATTGTGGTTAATATTAATAATATCGGACATCTTGATCATGATGGTATCCATGTTTTTCAATATGTGCGTGAAAAGATGCTAAAGCATGGCGGAGAATTGATTATTGAAGATGAAAAAGGGAAATTAGCCATTTAATTCATGTCGGATGGAATGACATCTTGCTTAATAACATGAGATTTTAAAGGGGATTTCCTCCGTTTATCTATTTATTGCAAAAAACTCCAACAGTTGACAAAGAGCGGATTCTATTGTAAAGTATCGATGAGAATGGCTATTACAATTATATATTGCTGGTATAGGTGCCCTTCGGGGCTTAATAGGGAAGTTTGGTTCAATGCCGACACGGTCCCGCCACTGTAATGAGGAGCAAACCCATGTTGTGCCACTGAGATGATATCTTGGGAAGGTTTGGGGGAGTGATGATCCAGAGTCAGGAGAACTGCCTATATAACAAATCACCGATATGACCTGCGAGAGATGGGGATGGGATTTATGCGAATTGTCGTATTGTTTTCTGCTTGCGTTTTACTCTCGGTTTATGCCGAGAGTTTTTTTATTTTATAGAGAGGAGAGGGTGATTTGAAGGGAAAAGAACTCGTACATCGTTTAATGCAGATGCTTATTACTCTTTTCGGTGTGAGTCTGCTGACATTTTCTCTGATGTATCTGTCACCGGGTGATCCGGTAGAGATGCTGTTGGAGGTAGCTGACACAATTGTTTCAGAGGATACAATTGCCGAGACGCGGGCACAGCTTGGATTGGACAAACCATTTCATGTACAGTATTTCCGCTGGCTCGCAGGTGTCTTACAGGGAGACATGGGCATGTCGTATTCGGCAAAAATGCCCGTAGCTGACCGACTCTGGCAAAGCCTGCCGGGAACTATGGTGCTTGCTGCCTCGGCGACGGTGACAATGCTTCTGATCTCGGTTCCGTGCGGGATACTATCGGCTGTATATCGAAACCGCCCGCTGGATTATCTTATTCGCGGCACTTCGTTTTTGGGCGTATCCATGCCGAGCTTTTGGGTAGGACTCATTTTGTTGTATGTTTTGGGGCTGAAGCTGAGATTGTTTCCGATAGCGGGCGGAGAGGTATCATTCGACAGGATGATTCTTCCCACGTTGACGCTGGCCATTGCGATGGCAGCTAAATATACGCGGCAGGTGCGTACAGCGGTTTTAGAGGAACTGGGACAGGAATATATCACCGGAGCACGGATACGAGGATTTCCTATGCACAAAATTCTCTGGCGCCATGTGCTGCCAAATGCATGCTTGCCGCTTATTACGCTTTTAGGCCTGCAAATTGGCTGGCTTCTGGGCGGCGTGGCTGTCATTGAGATGGTCTTTTCCTGGCCCGGACTTGGCAAAATGGCAGTACATGCCATTGAGATGCGTGACTATCCTTTGGTACAGGGGTTTGTTCTCTGGATTGCAGTTTTGTATATGGGGATCAATTTGTTGGTCGATATTTCCTATACGTATCTTGACCCGCGGCTGAAGAAAGGGGGATGCTGAATGGGAAATTTGACAAAGGATAAGTTCTTGTTCTGGCTTTATACATTTTTTGTCCTTTTGATTCTCGGCTTTGCAATTTTTGCGCCATGGTTGGCTCCTTACGATCCGTATGATGCGGTGATGCGGCATTCCCTGCAGGCACCCTCTGATGAGCACTTGTTTGGGACGGACAAGCTAGGGCGGGATTGTTTGTCACGTATTATTTATGGGGCACGCACTTCGCTGATGATGACGCTGTCGCTGGTCGCCGTGATAACGGTGGTGGGAACTTTTATTGGCGTGTTGGCGGGCTACATGGGGGGAAAGGTAGATACCGTACTTATGCGCATTGTCGATATGATGCTGGCTTTTCCAGGAATCGTGCTGGCTATTGCTATTGCCGGCATGCTGGGCGGCAATATCATCAATGCAATTTTGGCGTTGGCGGCGGTCAGCTGGACTAAGTACGCTCGTTTGGGGCGCAGCCTTACGCTAAAGCTGCGTCAGCGTGACTTTATTGCCGCGGCTGTAACAAGCGGGTCAAGACCGCTCCATATTCTATGGCGCCATATTTTACCCAATATCCTGCCGACAATTGTTGTGACGGCCGCGATGGACATCGGTACAATGATCATGGAATTGTCCGGGTTGTCCTTTTTGGGTTTTGGCGCGCAGCCGCCGACGCCGGAATGGGGTCTTATGCTCAATGAGGGAAGACAGCATATCCAAACAGCTCCTTGGCTGATGCTTTATCCGGGGGCAGCAATTCTGATGGTAGTAACAATTTTTAATCTATGGGGAGACAGCCTGCGCGATATCATGGACCCGCAGCGGGCAAATTGAATAAATACAGATGAGAAAGGATGAGATTTCTTGAAAAGATTAGGAAAGTTAACCTGGGTACTTATGATAGTGTGTTTGGCGGCGGTCTTTATAGCGGGGTGCGGCGGCAGCGGTAAAAAGGAAGCCGACACAAAGACTCTGAAAATTGGTGTAACCAACTTTGCCGATTCACTGGAGCCGACAGAAAATTATTTTGGCTGGGTTGTCATGCGCTATGGCATCGGGGAAAGCCTGGCGAAATTTGATGAAAAGATGAATGTACAGCCGTGGCTGGCTGAAAGCTGGCAGATCAGTGGCGACCACATGACCTGGACATTTAAAATTAGGGATGGTGTGAAATTCTCGAACGGTAAACCGTTGGATGCGGCTGCTGTTAAGGCATCGCTAGAAAGAGCTTTTGCCAAGAATAAACGGGCAGTAACGTTTTTTAAGTATAAAGAAATGAAGGCTGAGGGCCAAACGCTTACCATCTTTACGGAAAAACCGGAACCTAATATGCCGGGATTTTTAGCTGACCCGCTCTTTTTAATTGTGGATGTATCGGCTGAACCGGCACGTAATTTTGCAAAGGAAGGACCCATTGGTACCGGTCCGTATATGTGCAAGACTTTTGTCAAGGATAAAGCAGTTATGGTGAAAAACCCTTATTACTGGGACGGCGTAGTGCCTTATGAGACGGTTGAAATTCCATCCATAGATGATCCGAATACACGGGCAATGGCTTTGCAGTCTGGCGAGGTGGACATGGCGGTCAATATTGCAGCAGGTGACATTGGTCTTTTTAATGATGCGGCGAAGTTCCATGTTGACAGAATTGCCTCGCTGCGCACCGTATTAGCTCGGATTAATCAACAAGGCGTTTTGGGCGATCCGAAGGTTCGTGCGGCATTTATCAGTGCCTGT
Organism: Pelosinus fermentans DSM 17108; assembly: GCF_000271485.2. Classification (NCBI taxonomy): domain Bacteria; kingdom Bacillati; phylum Bacillota; class Negativicutes; order Selenomonadales; family Sporomusaceae; genus Pelosinus; species Pelosinus fermentans. The sequence goes on along the minus strand of NZ_AKVN02000001.1, from coordinate 3,742,961 downwards.
GATAGAAAAGTGTACAATGAGGTTATTCTGAAGGGAACCTTTATTGAAGGCAAGGCGCCAGTCCCGCCGTCAATGGATTACGGTTTTGATCAGCTCAAGGATCCGAACAGCTATAATATCGAACGTGCCAAGCAGTTGTTGGCCGAAGCGGGCTGGAAAGATGCTGACGGTGATGGTGTATTGGAAAAAGATGGTAAGAAGCTTACGGTGGATTTTGTAGTATACAACAGCCGCGCTGAACTGCCCATTTATGCTGAGGCTGTGCAGTCTGATGCGAAGAAGGTTGGTTTCGATGTAAAAATCAAGACGGTGGACTATAACTTAATCGATAAAATGGGGATTAACGGCGAATATGGCCTTTTAATTTCAAACATTACGACTGCCAATACCGGCGATCCGGAGATCTTCTTAAATTGGTACTGGAAAACAAATACAAACGGCGATAATCCGCAGAACGGCTCCGGTTACAGCAATCCTGCACTGGATGCGAAGTTTGCTGAACTTTCCACAACGTTTGACCGTCAACAGCGCCGCCAGCTAATTATCGATTGTCAGCAGATCATTATGAACGACGGGGCCGCTTTGTTTCTGGGCTATCCGGAAACAAACATTATTAGTTCAACCTTGATTGAAGGTGCCCAGATGTATCCGTCCGATTATTATTGGCTGACCAATAAGATTAAACCCGCTAAAAAATAATATCACATAAAGGAGAACTGAAATGTTGCTAGAAGTATCGGACCTTTCAGTATCCTATGGGGAACGTGAAATTGTCCGGAATGTTAATGTATCGCTTGATGAGGGCGAGGTCCTTGCAATTGTAGGCGAAAGCGGTAGTGGCAAAACAACGGTTATCCGCGCGATTCTTGGCTGCCTGCCGCATGAGGGGCGTGTAAGCGGCGGGAAAATTCTCTTTGAAGGAAAAAATCTATTGGAGAATACCACTGCTGAGTGGTGTCGCCTCTGTGGAACAAAGGCAACTATGGTTTTTCAAGACAGCGGCAGCATACTGGACCCTATCGCCCGTATCGGCAGCCAATTCATAGAGTATATACGTGAACACTCGCCGTTGACAAAAAAGGAAGCAGCCAGGGCAGCAGAAGATATGCTCAGAAAAATGCACTTGCCTAATACGGAAAATATTATGAACAGCTATCCGTTTGAACTGAGCGGCGGTATGCGTCAGCGTGTTGGCGTGGCAATGGCGATGGTTTTTAAACCGCGGCTTCTGCTGGCGGATGAGCCGACCTCGGCTCTGGATGTGACAACCCAGGCGCAGGTAGTAAAAGAAATGATGGAGATTTGCCAACAAGATAAAACGGCAATCATTATTGTTACGCATAATATCGGTGTAGCAGCTTATATGTCGGATAAGCTGATCGTTATGCAAGCAGGCGAGATCGTAGAATCCGGTAGAACGGATGAGATTATCGCCCGGCCACAGTCGATCTATACAAAAGAACTGTTAGATGCGGTACCGCAGGTTGGAGGGAAAAGCTATGTCAGCTGACAAGGAGACGATTTTAACAATTGAGCATGTCATAAAGCGTTTTCCAATAGCTGATGGGTGCATACTGACAGCCTGTGATGATGTTTCGCTATCCCTTTATCAGGGAGAAACCCTCGGCGTTGTTGGCGAAAGCGGCTGCGGTAAAAGCACGCTGGTAAAACTGATCATGCAGCTCCATACAACGACAAGTGGGGCTATCTGCCACCGGGGCGAGGATCTGACCCGGCTTACGGGAGAGCGTATGCGGCAAAGTCGTCGGCATATCCAGATGGTGTTTCAGGATCCCTCGCAGGCCTTTAATCCAAAGATGAAAATAAAAGATATCCTTTGTGAGCCGCTGCGCAACTTTAAGCTGATAAAAGACCGTGAGGCGGAAAAAAAGGCTGAAGAACTTTTGCGTATGGTTGAACTGCCGGAAGAGTTTGCCGACCGCTATCCCGGCAACATGAGTGGTGGGCAGCGTCAGCGTGTCGGGATTGCCCGAGCGCTGGCGCTTGAACCAGAGATCCTGGTTTGTGATGAGGCGACCAGTGCACTGGATGTATCGGTGCAGAAAAAGATTATAGAGCTTCTGGTCAGAATACAGCGGGAAAAGAATCTATCCATGATTTTTATCTGTCATGATTTGGCATTGGTATCTCAGATAAGCCATCGTATTGCCGTAATGTATCTCGGTAATATCGTAGAGGTGCTTGCGGGCGACGTACTGAATGAAGCGAAGCATCCTTATACGAAGGCGTTGCTGCAGGCGGTTTTTCCTGTAAAGAAAAAAGAGGGCACAGTGGTCCGGTCGCTGGAGGGAGAGATACCAAGCCCTCTTGACTTGCCGCCAGGGTGCCCGTTTCAGAGCAGGTGTCCGGAGAGCATAGAAAGATGCGGAAGAGAAAAGCCGGTGCTCGAGGAGCTTTGGCCAGGGCACAGTGCCGCCTGCCATTTATTAAAGCTGTAATCAGGGAAAAACGACATTTAGCAGGACATGAAAGGAAGGTTACGATGGACGCCCCAAATATAGTGATTCGCAAGATTGACAATAATGATATTGCCAGTGTGCAAAATTTCTTGTTAGGACAGCTGCAGGACCTCTTTTCCCAGGCTGGACAAAGTGCTATTACCGATGATGTCTGGGGACTGGCGAAGTTATATATTGAGCCTGACCGCAATCAAATGTGGGCTGCCTTCTCTCTTGAAGGCGCTGTTATCGGGACAATTGCGATTTGTGAGTATAATGACCGGATTGCCGTTCTGAAAGGACGCTATCCCGGAAAGACTACTGCGGAAATTGGACGCTGTTATATTGAAAAAACACTGAGAAGACAAGGGATTGGATCGAGACTGCTAAAAGAAGTCGAAGCCTTTTGTTATGAAAAAGAGTATGAAATCATATATCTGCACACACACCGATTCTTGCCAGGCGGATTTCATTTCTGGGAGAAGCAGGGTTTTCGCATTGTAGTGGAAGAAGAGGGCGATGCTCAAATTGTGCATATGGAAAAATCAGTTGTATCTAAGTAAATAGTGTATAAACGTTAAAAAGGTCTGCACAAACGAGAAGTTTTGCAGACCTTTTTAACGTTTATGCGCTAGAATTTATAAGTTTTAGTAAATGAAAAATATAAGAAATTATGAACCACAAAGGCACAATGCCGCTGTCGCGGCACACAAAGGAGTGCACAAAAAAATAAAAATCTTGCAATATCCCCCTGGGGGGATAAGATAAATAAAAGAGATCCTACCAAAATTAACTATTTTATTGAAAGATATGCTTTGAGAAAAGGTACATTAGGCAGTTTTCATATTGATTTTCATAGCTAGAAGGAGGTAGAAAGATGAGAGTAATTCGACTGATGATAGTAATGCTTGTTATACCGGCAATCGCATATGCCCATTCTGGCACCTTGGTTAGAACTTTAGCAAACTATGTTCCGATTGCGTTGGCCTTTATACCGTTTCTAATCAATCCAGTTCTTAAGCTATTAAAGAAAATCAATTCTTTCTTTAATAGCAGGCAGGATTAAGCCCAATATAATGTGACTTTTCTACTATTCGTCTCATGCAGGAGTCTAAATATGCTTAATAATGTTCTGAATCCAAATATAAAGAAAAAAGTAAAAGTTGTATTAACACTTGCGGTACCGACTGTAATTGAGAACTTTTTAATTACGATCGTAGGGTTTGTTGACACTCTTTTTGTATCTAAAATTGGTTTGCACGAAGTGTCGGCCGTTGGCATCACAAATGCTATTATCGCAATTTACATAGCTGTGTTTTTGGCGATGGGGATTGGAACATCTTCGCTCATAGCTGGTTCCATCCATTTTTTTATTTAACAGATTTAAGACTCGTATGCAATCCGATCATAGCACATAAAACTTGACAATTTATTAAAGATATTATAAAGTGAATATTATAACGTATCAAAAATTTCATATGGATGGTATAGGTGCCCTTTGGGGCTTAATAGGGAAGTCCGGTTCAATTCCGGCGCGGTCCCGCCACTGTAATGAGGAGCAAACCCATTTTTATGCCACTGGAGTAATATTCTGGGAAGGTATGGGTAAGCAATGATTCAAAGTCAGGAGAACTGCCTATATAGCAATCACCGATTGACCTGCGAGAGATGGGGAGGGGATTTACGCGCAAGATTCGCGTTTTTTTCGTCCTGGCTGTTTTATGATAGCCAGGCTTTATTAATACTATTTCTATACTTGCGTTTAAGCTCTCGGCCTATGCTGGGAGTTTTTTTATTTCGAAAAGGGGTGATAAAATACATTGCTATCAGTGAGATTTTAGCTGTAAAATCTGGAAAAGAAAGTAGAGGTCATCAGTGGATATGCTGAAATGGGAACCATTTACGCCTTTGGTAGAACGAATGGAACAAGAATCTCCGGAGCTATTGGCAGGATTGCATGTATTAAAAGAACAGATGCTGCCTGCAGAATTTGAAAAATATATTAATTCCTTGATTCGTATAAGGAAAGGCAATGGCATGTTACTGCTTATTACGAAGAAGGAAATGTATCGATCTATAATCGAGAGCCGGTTCGTGCCGCTGATTCGTTCCAGCTTTGGTGTGGATCGAGTACAAATTATCAGTCAGCCTTAATGGACCATTGAATGAAAAGCTAGAGAATGACAATGAAATGGATGGTGAAAGTATGTCAAATCAGAATGTAGAGAATAAAGAAACAGGTCATGAAGAGCCGCCAGCACGGTTCTTTGCTGAGTTTCCCTATCCCACCTATGAAGAATGGCGGGCTGAGTCAGAAAAAGCACTAAAAGGAGCGAATTGGGAGAAAAAGCTAATCACCAAAACCTATGAAGGTATTAATTTGCAGCCAATGTATCGGATAGAAGATTTGGAAGGATTAACTCATTGTGAATCCTTGCCTGGCAGCTTTCCTTTTGTACGAGGGTCCAATGCTATGGGATACTTAGACAAACCATGGGAGATCAGTCAAGAGTGCGCCGAACCTTTTGCTGTGAAAATGCATGAAGTTCTGCAGAATGAGTTAAATAAAGGTGGAACGACCATCCATGTAGTTGCCGATAAAGCGACCTTGAATGGCATAGATGGTGACAAAGCCGATGATGCTTATCTAGGCAAAGGCATATCTTTGTCAACCTTAGATGATGTGCAGCAGACCTTTCATAGTTTTGATTTAGAAAAAACTCCTTTATTGATTTTTGCGGGTACTTCTGGTATGCAGCTGCTCAGTTTATTTGCAGCTTTAATGAAAGCCAACGGCAGCGATTATCATCAGTTAAAAGGCTGCATTGGTGTAGATCCAATTGGATATTTGGCTACAGTAGGTGAATTAGCATATTCTTTAGATACCTACTATGATGAAATGGCAGCAACGGCTAATTGGGCTCACGATAATACAAAACAATTAAGAACGATACTGGTACAGGGGCATCCTTATCATAATAGTGGTGCAAATGCAGTACAGGAATTAGCTTTTGTATTAGCCACTGGTGTGGAATATTTGCAGAAGATGCAGCAGCGGGGCGCCGCTATCGATGTCGCTGCTAAACAGATCGTTTTTTCCTTCTCGGTAGGTACTAATTTCTTTATGGAAATTGCTAAACTCAGAGCTGGGCGTATGTTGTGGGCGCAGATTGTAGAGGCCTTCGGCGGAACCCAAGAAGCGCAAAAGATGTACATTCATGCACGAACTTCTGCTTTTACAAAAAGTGTCTATGATCCTTATGTAAATATGCTTAGGACAACCACAGAAGCCTTTTCTGCTATTGTAGGCGGTGTAGATAGTTTGCATGTAGGTTATTTTGATGAAGCCGTGCGGCCAGCGGATGATTTTTCTCATCGCATTGCCCGCAATACACAAATCATGCTGCAGCAGGAATGTAATTTGACGCAGCCAGTTGATCCGGCAGGCGGATCTTGGTATATCGAAAAATTAACCAGTGAGGTAGCCGAAAAGACTTGGAGTTTGTTTCAAGAGGTAGAAGCGGCCGGAGGTATTGTGGAAGCCTTGCAACAAAACTTGCCTCAAGAACAGGTAGGAATTACAGCAAAAAGTAAGGCAGATGGTCTGGCCAAGCGTAAAGATGTCATTTTAGGTACCAATATGTATCCCAATCTGCTGGAAAAACCATTAGAAGTTCCTGTCTTTGATGCTCGTATCTTCAAAGAGCAGCGTAAGAACCAAATTAATGACTATCGCCTGGATATTGACGATGTAGAATGTAAAAGCAGATTAGAAGAAGTGGAGCAGTCATCTTTGAAGGGGACTGCAGAAAAATCTCTTTTAGAGGCAGCTATTACTGCTGTTCTTAGCGGAGCTACATTGGGGGATATTACACATGTGATTCGTAAAAATCAGAATGTAACATCATTTAACCCCTTGAATATTCATTCAGCTGACGAACAATATAGGCAGCTACGTCAGCGTACTGAATCCTATATTGAAAGAACAGGCAAGAATGTAGAGGTATTCCTTGTTAATATGGGAGAAATTCCTCAGCATAAGGCACGAGCCGATTTTGTCAGCGGATTTTTAGAGGTAGGCGCTTTTACCATGCTGAAAAACAATGGTTTTGCTACGGTAGAAGAAGCGGCTAAGGCTGCTTTGGAATCAGGGGCAACAATTGCTGTTATTTGCTCAACAGATGCCACCTATCCGGAATTAGTATCACCTTTGGCTAAACTGATTAAGGAAGGCAATCCTAATATTACCTTATTTTTAGCAGGTTTACCGCCGGACGATTTGCAGCTGGTGTACAAAGAAGCTGGGGTCGACGATTTTATCCATGTTAGAGCTAATTGTTATAAAATGCTTGCCAAACTTCAGAAAGATAGAGGTATTGTGTAATGTTAATAAAACCGGATTTTACTAAAATCTCTTGCCGAAAAGACTTTGAATCTTCCGATGTATCTGCCTGGCAGAAAGAAGTGGAACGTAATAGTGGTAAGTTGCTCGATGAACTGGAATTTAAGACGATGGAACAAATCAATCTGAAACCTTTATATACCAAAGCTGATCTTGAGGGAATTGATCATTTGCCTTATGTAGCTGGAATCGCGCCTTTCTTGCGGGGACCTTATGCTAATATGTATGTGCTGAGGCCATGGACAGTGCGTCAATATGCAGGGTTTTCCACTGCTGAGGAAAGTAATGCCTTTTATCGGCGGAACTTGGCTGCCGGGCAAAAAGGTCTGTCCATTGCTTTTGATTTGGCGACCCATAGAGGTTATGATTCTGATCATCCCCGTGTTGTGGGGGATGTAGGAAAAGCTGGTGTTGCTGTTGATTCCATCTTGGATATGGAAATTTTATTCTCAGGTATCCCTTTGGATAAGATGTCAGTATCTATGACAATGAATGGTGCTGTGCTGCCCATATTGGCTTTCTATATTGTGGCAGCAGAAGAGCAGGGGGTAAAACAGGAGTTACTAACAGGTACCATTCAGAATGATATCTTGAAAGAATTTATGGTGCGTAATACCTATATCTACCCACCTGAGCCATCCATGCGCATCATTGCAGATATATTCTCTTATACCTCACAATTTATGCCGAAGTTTAATAGTATTAGTATTTCCGGTTACCATATGCAAGAAGCAGGAGCTACTGCGGATATTGAACTTGGTTATACCTTGGCCGATGGTTTGGAGTATATTAAAACAGGAATTAAGGCAGGCATGGATGTGGATGCCTTTGCTCCGCGGCTATCCTTTTTCTGGGCGATTGGTAAGAATTATTTTATGGAAGTAGCCAAAATGCGGGCAGGACGTTTGCTATGGGCTAAGATTATTAAACAATTTAATCCTAAAAACCCAAAATCCATGGCCCTTAGAACTCACTCCCAAACTTCAGGCTGGAGCCTGACTGAGCAAGATCCTTTTAACAATGTAGGACGCACTTGCATGGAAGCTATGGGAGCTGCCCTTGGTCATACACAATCATTGCATACTAATGCACTGGATGAGGCCATTGCTTTGCCTACAGACTTCTCTGCCCGAATCGCTCGTAATACGCAGCTTTATATTCAAGATGAGACCATGGTTTGTAAAGTTCTCGATCCATGGGGCGGCTCTTATTATGTAGAAGCCTTGACAAATGAGTTGGTTAAAAGAGCATGGAGTCATATTCAGGAAGTAGAACGATTAGGAGGCATGTCCAAGGCGATTGACACAGGACTTCCTAAAATGAGAATTGAGGAAGCAGCAGCAAGACGCCAGGCACATATTGACTCAGGCAGGGAAACGATTGTAGGAGTCAATCGGTACCGGCTGGAAAAAGAAGATCCTCTTGATATTTTGTCCGTAGATAATACTGCCGTTCGTCTGTCTCAAATTCAGCGGTTGGAAAAACTGCGCAGCAACCGGGATAATGATAGGGTTAGACGTTCCTTGGAGGCCATTACAAAATCCATGGAAACTGGAGAAGGAAATGTATTGGCACTGGCCATTGAAGCAACAAGAGCCAGAGCGAGTTTAGGTGAAATTTCCGATGCCATTGAGCACGTCGCCGGACGGCATAAGGCGATTATCCGTTCGATTTCCGGGGTGTATAGCAGTGAGTTTGCCGAAGAAGAAACGATCAATAAAGTAAGGGCCATGGCTGATGAGTTTGAAAAAACAGAAGGCCGCCGCCCAAGAATTATGATTGCCAAAATGGGGCAGGATGGTCATGATCGAGGAGCAAAAGTAATATCAACCGCCTTTGCCGATATGGGATTTGACGTAGATATCGGACCTTTGTTCCAAACCGCAGAAGAAACCGCACAGCAAGCGGTTGATAATGATGTTCACGTAGTAGGTATGAGTTCATTGGCAGCTGGACATAAAACGCTGCTGCCACAGCTAATTGAAGAACTTAAGAAGCTTGGACGAGAGGATATTATGGTTGTCATCGGTGGGGTTATTCCGGCCCAAGATTATGAGTTCTTGCGAGAAAATGGAGCCGCAGCCATTTTTGGGCCTGGAACCATTATTCCGGTAGCAGCAGAGAAAATATTAAAAGAGTTAGGACGTTATTCACAGGAAGTGAAATGATATGAACCATGAAGAGAAGAAGGATCGGTGGAAGCCGGAATGGATTCCAGCCAATGCAGGAGAGGCGTTTACTACAGAAGTTATGGGCGGAATTCAGAGTCGGCATGATGGTATGCAGAACCAGGAAAAAACAGATATGTCTTTTCAGCCCCGAGCCGTTCGTCGCCAGCCTTCCGTAGATGAATATGTTCAAGGTGTATTGAGTGGCAATCGGGTTATGCTGTCCAGAGCGATCACACTCATTGAAAGTAATTTGCCAGCTCACATGGAGCTGACCCAGGAAATATTAAAACAATTGCTGCCTCATACAGGTAAATCCGTCCGCGTAGGAATTACTGGTGTCCCGGGAGCCGGGAAAAGTACTTTTATTGAGGCTCTGGGGTGCCAATTGTGTAATAAAGGGCATAAAGTAGCAGTGCTGGCAGTTGATCCTAGCAGTACGGTAACGAAGGGCAGTATTTTAGGAGATAAGACTCGCATGGAGCAGCTCTCTCGTGACCCGAGAGCTTTTATCAGACCTTCTCCTTCCAGCGGAACATTGGGAGGGGTAACTCGTAAAAGCCGGGAAACGATTCTGCTATGCGAAGCTGGCGGCTATGATGTACTGTTAATTGAAACCGTCGGTGTAGGGCAAAGCGAAGTAACAGTTCGCTCTATGGTTGATTTTTTCCTCTTGCTGATGATCACTGGAGCAGGAGATGAACTGCAAGGTATGAAAAAAGGAGTCATTGAATTAGCGGATGCCATTGTAATCAATAAGGCAGATGGTGATAACAAGCAAAAGGCTTTGATGGCGAAAGTAGACTATGACCGCATCTTGCATTTTTTGCGTCCCGCTACAGAGGGATGGGTTACCAAAGGGCATACTTGTTCCGCGTATACTGGTGAGGGAGTGGAAGATGTTTGGCGGATGATTGAAAAGTTCCAAGAAGTAACTGCAGCATCTGGAATCTTTGAAAGACGACGTCGGACGCAAATGTTAAGCTGGGTACAATCAATGGTGCAAGAATATTTACAAACCTTATTTATGAATCATCCCGAAGTAATTCAGAAAAAGCCGATAATCGAACAAGATGTGATAGAAGGGCGCATTTCCGCCACCATGGCAGTGAAAAGCTTAATCGAGATCTTTGAAGGACATTGAGTCTTTTTAAAGCAAAAGTAAAGTCCCATGACTAGGTAAAAAGTCATGGGATTTTACTTTTGTGATTTATTTTCCTTACATTGTTGGATTAGTCAAATCGGTTTTTACTTGCTGTATTTCGTTTTGCTGAGCAGGGGCAGCTGGCTTGTAATATCCTTTTTGCATAGCTGTTTGCGCAATTTGATATTGCCTCTGCTCATCCTGATTTCTCATTTGCTGAAAGGTTGAGCGTAATTGAGAGTCATTTGTTTCAGCGATTACATTGGCGTATGTAGCTAAACTGCCTTTTATCATTGATAGATAATCATTTAACATATCTTTATCATTCATATTAACTTCCTCCTATTGTAAAAATGATATGAGTTTCTGTTTGGAGCTTCTAGCAGCCGATGCATCTTGAATAAACATTTGCTTTAGTTGTGCATCATTGCACTGCTGACCATACGCTTCAAGTTTGTTGGCTACAGTTTCATGACCACCAATCATGTGACGTAAATGCTGTAGTTCCATTTGATTTAATTGGGCCAAAGATAACACCCCCTTCTATAGATATAATACATGTGTAGTATTGAGCAAAAAATACTACATTATTCAGGTAAAAATAGGTAATTACCATAGGAGGAGTATTGCTATCACGTTGCTGACAATTTTGATAATTGCCAGCTTCCCAGTCTGTCTAGTTCCAGTTTTAATGTATGAAATTTCTTTAAAGCATCTTAATGTCTGACACTGATGAGCACGGTTTTAGGCAGAGTTCTAAAACTGCATTTTTTTGTACTCTACGGGTGTACAGCCTTTTAGTTTCTTAAAAGTTCTGTTAAAGGTAGCAATGCTGTTAAAGCCAGAGGAAAGGGCAATTTCGGTAATGGACATGTTATGAGCAATTAATAATCTAATTGCTTTTTTTATACGGCGTTCATTTAAATAGCTCAAAAAATGATTACCGGTCATTTCCTTAAAAATTCTTGAAAAATGGTATTCGCTAAAGCCTGCGGCAGAAGAAACATCTTTAAGGGAGATGTCATTTTGATATTGTTCTTCAATATATTGAAATGCTAAATTTAATTTCTCTAAAATATGAAATTTTTTATTGCTGCTGCTTGATATTTCAGCATTGATATTGTTACAAACACTGCGGGATAATAACACCAGAATGTCAAATATTCGGGCATTTAGATATAAGGTATATCCCAATGCTCGATGCTGGTATTCATTAATCAGGGCAATAATGTTTTTTTCTAATTCGGTGTGCAATAAGGGGTCTTCTTTGGCAGAGATGAATTTTGTCATAGATAAGAAAGGAGTAAGCTGATGTGATTGGCCAAACACATCCAGTGTGGAGATTTCAAATTGAATAAAAAAACGATTTCCTTTGTTATTACGGGTATGAAAACTATGAATATCCCCACCAGCAATAAATAGAATATCTTTTTCACACATTGTATATTCTTGACCATTTACCGTAGCCACATAATCGTTTTCGACTGGGTATACCAATTCAGCAGCATGATGCCAATGCAAAGGCCAATCAAAGTTATCAAACGTATTTAATTCAATACGAAAGGGATAGGTTTCGGTATATATATCTTTTTCTTGTAAGCCTTCTATGATCATAAATGCACTCCTAACTTATAATTAATTTTATCCAAGATGAATTATAAGAGTAAAAATGGATTATCAAAAATATAGCTTAATTTCATTAGAAGATGTAATGGTATCCTATGTAAATAACATCAAGCAAGAAGTGATGATATTGCAGCAAAAAATGAGAATATTTAAAAAATTAAAAGTATTATACTATAGATTATAAACTAAAAGTTTCTGTTAGTGTTGCATTATTTAGAACAGAGATCGTATATTTTTTGATGAATATGAAGCAAATCGCAATGGTTTAAGGAATGGCTTACAAGGGGGATGAGAGAATGGAAATATTTGATTATCAAGATGAGACATTGAGTTTTGAACAACGTGCAAAAGATTTAGTTTCAAGGATGACAATAGAAGAAAAAGTAACCCAAATGGTATACAGTTCACCAGCTATTTCTAGGTTAGGCATTCCTGCTTACAATTGGTGGAGTGAAGCACTGCATGGTGTTGCGCGAGCAGGTGTTGCTACCGTATTTCCACAAGCAATAGGGTTGGCAGCTACTTTTGATGAGAAGCTGATTTATGATGTGGCCGAAATAATATCAATTGAAGCCAGAGCTAAATTTCACGAATTTCAGAGAAAAGGAGATCATGGTATATACAAGGGGTTAACATTTTGGTCTCCGAATGTCAATATTTTTCGAGATCCCCGATGGGGACGCGGGCAGGAGACTTTTGGGGAAGATCCCTATTTGACAGGACGATTAGGCGTGTCCTTTATAAAAGGACTACAAGGTCAGGATAAAAAATATTTAAGGGCGGCCGCCTGTGCGAAACATTTTGCCGTCCATAGTGGCCCGGAAAGCGAGCGGCATCGTTTTGATGCTGTGGTTTCACCGAAAGATTTGCGAGAAACATATCTGCCTGCTTTTAAAGAATGTGTGAAAGAAGCAAATGTGGAAGCGGTAATGGGGGCATATAACAGGGTGAATGGTGAACCTTGCTGTGGCAGTAACATACTTTTAAAAGAAACATTAAGACAAGAATGGGGCTTTACTGGACATGTGGTTTCTGACTGTTGGGCGATAAAAGATTTTCATGAAAACCATAGAGTAACCAGCAGCGCTCCGGAGTCAGTAGCACTGGCTTTAAATAACGGCTGTGATTTAAACTGTGGCAATATGTATCTTAATTTATTGATTGCATATCAGGAGGGGTTAGTTACCGAGGAAGCCATAAACACGGCAGTAACAAGATTGATGCTTACCAGAATGAAGCTAGGCTTGTTTGATGCTGCTGAGAATGTTCCATATACCAATATTGGCTTTCACCAAAATGATTGTCAAGAGCATCGAGAGTTTGCCTTAGAAGTATCAAAAAAAACCTTAGTACTATTAAAAAATGAAAACCATTTACTGCCCTTAGACCGCAATACAATATCATCCATTGCGGTTATTGGACCTAACGCTAATAGCAGAGAGGCGCTTACTGGTAATTATTTCGGTACAGCTTCGAATTATATTACCGTATTGGAAGGAATTCGTGAAGCAGTAGGAAAAGATACGATGGTTTCTTACGCCCAAGGCTGCCATTTGTATAGAGATAAGGCAGAGAACTTGGGAGAAGAGCGGGATCGATTTGCTGAAGCTGTTTCTACTGCAGAGCGAGCGGATCTTGTCGTCATGTGCATGGGACTGGATGCGAGTATTGAAGGGGAAGAAGGCGATGTTTCCAACGAATATGCCAGTGGGGACAAATTGGGGCTAAATTTGCCTGGATTGCAGCAAGAACTGTTGGAAGTGATTTATAAAACAGGGAAACCGATCATTTTGGTGCTTCTTGCTGGAAGTGCTTTGGCTGTTACCTGGGCTGCTGAGAAGGTGCCTGCAATTATCCAGGCTTGGTATCCAGGAGCAGAAGGGGGAAAAGCGTTGGCTTCGGCGATTTTTGGTGAATATAGTCCTGTAGGTAAACTGCCAATTACCTTTTATCGTACCACAGAAGAACTTCCTGAGTTTACAGATTACTCCATGAAAAATCGAACTTACAGATACATGACAAAGGAAGCCTTATATCCTTTTGGCTACGGACTTGGTTATACTACTTTTGCATATCGGCAGCTGCAGCTGAATCGTACAAAAATTTGTGCTGGGGAAAACGTTCAATGCTCTATATTGGTTAAGAATACTGGGAATTTTGCATCTGATGAAACAGTACAGTTGTATATAAAAGATGTGAAAGCGAGTGTAGAAGTTCCTATTTGGGCATTACAAGGCATACAAAAAATCCATTTGCTGCCTGGCGCTGAACAAGAAATATCCTTTACCTTAACTTCAAGACAATTAGCACTGATTAATGAAAAAGGTAATTGCATATTGGAGCCTGGTATATTTGAAATATATGTAGGCGGCTGTCAGCCAGATGCCAGGAGTCTTCAGCTGCTGACTGGCAAGGTGATGGAAAAAATCCTATTAGAAGTTGTCGGAGAAGCTATAGAATTAGAGTATTAATAGGTTTTGCTATTGAGGATATAAGGGGGATAACGTTTGATGCAAAAGAGACTGAGAATGGCAGGAATTGAAAAACGTTTTCCGGGTGTATATGCTCTAAGGGGTGTAAATCTTGAAGTTAACGCGGGAGAGGTACATGGACTCTTAGGTGAAAATGGTGCAGGAAAGTCAACACTTATGAAGATTCTAGGCGGAATTTATCCTCAGGATAAAGGGGAGATATTCATTAATGATGTTGATTGTACCCTTATGACACCAGAAAGAGCACAAGCATTGGGAGTCGGTTTTGTTCATCAAGAACTGAATCTTGCAGAAGCCTTAAATGTGGCGGAAAACATTTTCATGGGAAGAATGCCCTATAAAAATAAACTGTTAGGAATTATTGATTATCAGGAATTGTATAGGAATACGCAAGCCATTCTAAAAAAACTTGGTTCTAAAGTAAAGCCTACTGATATAGTAGGAACGCTCCCTACAGCGCAAAAACAGCTGTTAGAGATTGGTAGAGCGATTAGCTTGGATGCAAAAATCGTTATATTTGATGAACCAACGACTTCATTAGGTAATGATGATGTAGCCGCATTGTTTAACATCATTACTACATTGAAACAAGATGGGGTCGCCATCATCTATATATCACATCGATTAAAAGAAGTCTTCGAGATCTGTGACCATGCCACCGTATTGCGGGATGGTCAGTATATAGGGACGGTTGATGTGAAAAGTGTGTCCCAGAATGCCTTAATTACGATGATGGTTGGTCGAGATATTACAGAGTTATTTCCTAAAGAATATGGTCATATCGGGGAAATTATCTTGGAAATACAGGAATTATCGGACTATGCAGGCAGGGTCAAAAGTGTCTCGTTTTATGCTAAGAGAGGTGAAATTGTTGGCTTTGCAGGTCTGGTAGGATCAGGCAGAACGGAAATCGTAAGAATGCTGTTTGGCGCAGATCCCATATCCCAAGGAACTATTAAAGTCAGGGGACAAAAAGTCACGATAAATACGCCTAAAGATGCGATAAATCAAGGGATTTGTTTGCTTACCGAAGATAGAAAAGGCCAAGGATTATCATTGATTATGTCGGTAGCGGAAAACATCAATATGCCCAATATGCAAGATGCTATTTTAAAGCATAGCAAGCTTAAGGCAATTGCTGAAAAATTCAGAGTAAGTCTGCGAATTAAAACGGCATCCGTAGATACTGCGGTCGGTAATTTATCAGGCGGAAATCAGCAAAAGGTCGTTTTGGCAAAATGGCTGAATACTGCCTCAGAAGTATTTATTTTCGATGAGCCCACGAAAGGAATTGATGTGGGGGCTAAGGCTGAAATATATCAAATTATGAATCAATTAGTGAAAGAAAACAAGACTGTAATTATGATATCTTCTGAACTTCCCGAACTTTTGGGCATGGCAGACCGAATTTATGTCATGTGTGAGGGAAAATTAACGGGAGAAATATTGAAACAGGATGCAACGCAAGGGAAGATTATGGCGTTTGCTACCGTAGGGGGGCATCATGTTGAACCCAAAGCTTAATGACGGTTCATCTATATTTAGGAAAATAGATAGTAAGGATTTATTTCTGAAGTATTCCGTGTATATCGTCTTGGTTGTGTTAATAATTGCTTTTTCATTGATTAGTCCGTTGTTCCTAAGCCAGGCCAATATTGGCAATTTCTTTCGGCAAGTTCCAACGGTTGGAATCGCTACTGTTGGGATAACAATGTTGTTAATAACCGGAAGAGTCGATCTGTCAGCAGGAAGTATCGCAGCTTTTGCAGGAACAGCTGCTGTTTTTCTGGCTGTAAAAGGTTTTTCACCTCCTGTGGTCATTTTAGCAGCAATTGTGATAGGAATGTTTTGGGGATTTGTCAATGGTTTCTTTATTGTAAGATTTAAGTTAGATTCCTTTATCTTGACGTTAGGTACTGACTATATGATTCGGGGTATTATTCTGTTTATAACCAATGGTATCTATGTGAAAGGTGTTCCCGATTGGTTTTATTTGTTATCCAATACGAAAGTGGGTGTAAATTTTATTTTCACAAATACCCTTGTTTTTGCAGCAGTGGTAATCGCTTTGACCTATGTGATGAACCATACTCGTTTTGGCCGCTATTGTTATGCGGTAGGTTCTAATCAGGAAGCTGCCAGATTATCAGGAATTAATATTCAAAAACACATCGTAAAAGTATATATGCTGGAAGGAGCTTTAGCGGCACTGGCGGGTGTACTTTTAATGTCCAATCTAAATGTCGGAGCGCCAAGCGAAGCCGCTGGCGTCGGCTTATTTGCTATGGCTGCTGCAATCATTGGAGGTGCAGCTTTCAGTGGTGGTGTCGGGAATATCCCCGGAGCAGTTGTTGGTATTTTTACTTTAGAAATATTTCGTAATGGACTGGCTATTTTGGGTTTAAATTCTTTTATACAACAGGCTGTTACGGGTGGTATTATCGTTATTGCCGTAGTTGTAGATTACTATCGCCGCAATAGATAAAGGTAATACATAAAACACAATCAAACATTATTAGGAGGTGTAATTTGGCAGATCCTTTTAAAGCAGCATGATAGCTGCTAGCGGCAGGAGTATCAATAAGTAATATGTTGGGGGAGATGTAAATGAAAAAGAAGATACTGGCATTACTGCTCATTGGAATCATGATGGGAGTATTGACCGGCTGCTCGGGCTCCGATTCTAAAGCTACTAGTAATGTGTCCGGCTCAGATAAAAAGACGTTATACTTCATCCCGATTGTAGATACAGGAGCATACTGGTCACCGATGAAAAAAGCGGCTGAAGAGCGGGCTAAGGAACTTGGCTATCATTTGGTATTTAAGACTTCACCTCCTAGTGAATCACAAAAAAATGAAAAACATATTGGATTTCTCCAGGAAGCTATAACGAGTAACGCTGTAGGAATTGCGATTGCGCCCATGGACCCGGATATGTTTGATCGGAAGGTGAAAGAAGCAAGGGATGCAGGAGTATCCATCGTTACTTTTGATGCAGATGTCAAAACAAAGGACAACCGAGCGGCTTATGTGGGAACCGATAACAAGTTGGCTGGTGAAGAGTTGGGGAAAAAAGCTGCAGAATATTTAAAAGGAAAAGGAATTAAAAAGGGTAAGATTGCTTTGGCAGCAGTAAATCTTACGCAAACAACTATGACATATCGGCAAGACGGAATAAGAAAAGGGTTTGAGAGTGTAATGGGGGCGGATGCGCAAAGTTTTTCCTGGTTAGAACCCATCCAGGATAATGATCAAGCTTCTGAATCTAAAAGACAGTTAGAAGGGCAGATAACCTCTAATCCAGATTTAATTGCAGTATTTTCTCTAGGTTCCGAGGGGCCTGATACCGGGGTTATGGAAGCTATTAAATCACAAGGCAAGGCTGGGAAAATATATCACTTTGGCTTTGATTATACCCCTACTTGGGAAAATGGAATTAAAGAAGGATTAATTACAGGTATAGTAGACCAAGATTCCTACGCCATCGGTAAAACCATTATTGACGTAATGGACAAAATTATCAAGAAAGAGAAAATACAAGATAACTATCCAGTGGCGGTTAAGTGGGTAGAAGCCAATCAAATCGTGGAGTATGGCAAAGATAAACAAAAACAATTTACGAGTGAAACCAAGTAGTTAGGGTAAAGGTGTGGTTTATAAGGGCAAATCTTTGGTGATTATAGATAGATTGTGATGAAATCGATAAAAGAGGATACTACCTTAATCGGTGTGTATCCTCTTTCTCGTGTTGCTGGTGAAAACAAGGGGACAGGGAGAACAATGCAGTGGAGAAAGCAATTCAAACTGAAAAACAAACTCAAGGGGACGGTTCCTGTGAGTTTTAAAAAAGTGATAGAATGTCAATGAAGTGGTAAAAATGTCCATAAAAGCGCTTCAAAGGAGCGAAAGTGGTATCTATCACATTATTATAAGAGATCAATAAACAGTCATATTTGAGGATGATGAAGTTCGAGAAAGGTTTATAGGATATTTACAATCTTATAAAGAAAATTGCTAGCTATATTGTATGTGGGTATGTTTGGCTACTCGATCTTCGATATGCTAGAAGAAGCATAACTAATATTGTGTATCTGCTAGTTATGCCTTTTTCATCAAAACTTAGCAAAAAATGTATTTATAGGGTAGGTTTTTTATTTTTTATAGAGAAATATAATAAAATATGGAAAGGGGTGTGTTATGCTAAAAAAATGTGTGCGTTTGGTCTTATGTTTAACTTTATGCTCAATTTTACAAATTGGGTTTGCCAAGGAATATTTACCTGAGGTCTTTGAGTATGTGCAAAATGATGGGACTGTTATTCTTTATGCGGGGAAAGTTAGCGAAGATCCTGCAGTTGAATTCAATCGGATTTTTAAAGCAGATGGGGAGCAATATAGTGCTCTGCGCATAGCTACCAGCCGAGCAAATAGTGAAAATATGAATGTAGATTTAATTTTGGATGGAATCAGTTATCCATTATCAATCATGGAGGATGCGAGAAAAGATCCATTACCTCCGAAGTTGCAGCAAAAATGGTACAAGGTGTCAAACGAATTGGAAGAACAGTTGCAAAAGGTGCAAACTATATCTGTTCGTATGCATTTGAGCAATGGAAAAAGCGATAACAAAGATATTAAGCGTACTGCATTACAGTCATTAAAATTTATTGCTTCTGTACATACAATAGATGATGCCAAGGCATATGTAAAAAGTATCGATAAGGCGACAGAATTTAGAATTTTTATACCGAATAAAAAGCCGGCAGATATTGCACCAGCTTTAATTTATCAAGCAAATTATTACCCTTTAGGAAAATTCAACAATAGCGATTATTATCAAGCAAAGTTTTCAAATGATTGGACAACGGGATCGTTTGAAGATACAGATTATATCTATGAGACCTATATGTTTCCGTATATATGGTCTGAATTAAAAGAAGAAAAAGATGGTACGCGTGTAAGTTTGAATTTGTTTAAAAAGATATACCATTATAGTAAAGTAACGGATAAGTTTACTGGTGTAAGTTTCACAAGACTCAGTTCTATAAATTATGAATTGATGAAACCTTCGGATAAATTACATAGTCAGGGTCAATATGAACTAAATATGTGGGCGTATTATTTAAGAAATATATATACCGATTTATATGGAATGTATTCTTACGGATTAAAATGGGATATGATTCCTAAAAAAAATTCAACGGAGCAAGAAAGACGGGATAATTGGAGTACAGCTCCTTACTTTATTACATCTGTTGATGGGGATGATTTTAAAGAATTGCGTGATATATCTGCAGGCGATCAGCTTGTTGCAATAAATGGGAAAGCAACTGATGCGATGTATTTTTATCAAACCTTGATGGAAACAGAGTATGCTGGAAATCCAGTTGTGTTTACTTTACGTAACAAAGATGGTATTGAAAAAGAGGTCACCATCACACCTACATTTACGCCGACAACAAAACAGATAAATTATCTGGAAATCCTTAATAAAGATAAACGCCAATTAAAACATGTGGATTTGTATGAAGGGTATCCATATGATTTCAGAACCTATGATCCATTGGGACAAGGGGATGTATAAGTTTAGTTAGAGCAATATCCTTGGTTGGAAGGAGCGGAAAATGTGTGTAAAGAAGAATCAGCGGCGCAGTTGATTCAATAACAGATCCCTGTCCTTTTGTTTTAAGGATCAAAAAACAGTCATTTCATGATGCTTGCCGATTTATCGGTATCATCATGAAATGACTGTCTCTTTTTGGTATCGTTATTTTTGCCCTTTAAATTCTTCTGCCAGTGCTTTAAAAGCAGGAATAGAATTCTTAATACTATTGAAATCAACGCAATAAGCCAATCTAAAGTATCCAGGGCAACCAAATCCGCTGCCAGGTACAATGAGGAGATTGTATTTCAGTGCGCGTTTTGCAAATTCGATGTCGTCGGGAATAAGGGATTGAGGAAAAAGATAAAATGCTCCCTGGGGTTTTACGCAGGAATATCCTAACTCAATCAGATTATTGTATAAGAAATCACGTCTTCTTTTATATTCATCAGTATTTACAACCGTGTCTAACGAATCGGCGATTACTTTTTGGAAAAGGGATGGGGCATTTACGAAACCTAGTGTTCGATTGCAAAAAATCATGCCGTTGATTAATAAATCCACATCAGCAATACTTGGATTTACTGCAATATAGCCAACGCGTTCGCCTGGGATGGCTAAAGATTTACTGTAGGAGTTTACAATGGCAGAATGCTTGAATATCTTCAGAATGCTGGGTACTTCCACTTGATCATAGACTATTTTGCTGTAAGGTTCATCAGATATTACAAGTATTTTGGAGTTGAACTCTGTTTCTTTAGTTACTAATAGAGCAGCAATCTTTTTTAATGTTTCTTCGCTGTATACTACGCCTGTCGGATTATTGGGTGAATTGATGATGATTGCTTTACATTTAGATGTGATACTTCTGGCGAGAAGATCTAGAGAAGGTTCAAAGGTCTTGGTATCTGCCGGGACAACTACAGGTTTCCCATTACAGTTTTCAATATAAAATAGATATTCAACAAAATACGGAGAAAAAACGATTACTTCATCTTCGGGATTTAAGATGCTTTTTAAGACAACATTCAGTCCACCAGCAGCTCCACAGGTCATGATGATATGATTTTGTGTTACAGGCAATCCGCTTTCCTCAGAAGTTTTTTTTGCGATTTTCTCCCGGACTTCTGGGTGTCCAGCGTTGCTCATATAACGATGAAGACCAGCACTGTCGTCTGATGTATATTTCTTAATGGCATTTTTTACTTCTACTGGTGGTTCATAGTCAGGATTACCCAAACTAAAATCGTATACATTTTCTGCACCATGAATTTTTCGAAGTTTTGCTCCTTCCTCAAACATAGCACGTATCCACGAAGATTTATTAATCTTATTGTAAATATTTTGTGAAATCATGTTAATTCCTCCTGAATGTTGTAAATAGAATATTTTAGGGTGGTTCTTTTATTCTTTCTGGATGCATTGCTTAAAATCCTTTTAAGTAAAAAAAACAAGGGGACAGGGATGTTGTTTCAGGAAATAAGAGGTGATAAAAATAGATTAAAAGGTGAAAGTTGTGGCAAGAAATCAAGAGAAAAAGCAACAGTGGAATATAAGTCAGTATCAGGATCAAGGGATTATCGTAAAAAAATGTTCCTCTGGCATTTGCATGGGCATATGATATTACGGATAGTCGTGTCTGCCAGAACATACAACATTTCAGTTAAAATAATTTTTAATTCTCGGCGCGACTCTATCAAGCGTTCTTGAAGACACGCTAATGCAAAGGAAAGGATGATAGTATGTCGCAAAAGATTATGACGGTTTGCGGTCCGATCGCACCAGAACAGCTTGGTTTCACCTCTATGCATGAACATGTCCTTTCGGACTGCTCCATGTTTCGCAGCCGAATTCGCAAATCCTGCTTTATCCCGAGTCATCGCAACCTGAAGCTGGAAGATAAGCTAGTGCTGGAGAATCGTTCAGCCCTGCGTCATAACATAGTTTTATCTTTGGACAATATGAGGTTAGATGACAAACAGATGATGACTGCCGAAGTAGGCGAATTTAAAGATCGTGGTGGTAATTCAATTGTTGAAGTTAGCGCACCTGGCATTCGCAGTTCGCCCAATGACCTTCTTGCCATTCGGCAGATAGCCGAACGTACAGGTGTTCATATTGTGGCTTCTACAGGTTTATATGCAGAATACACATGGCCAGCTTATTACCGTGATATGTCATTTAAACAGTTTTGCTCATTCTTGCGCCGCGAAATTGATCAAGGCGTTGGCAAAACTGGTATTTTTCCCGGCCATATCAAGGCGGCTTATGAGGTGTACACTAAACAATTAGAAGACTATTTGCGCGCGGCAGCCTTCGTCTCCGGCGAAACAGGCTTGTCGCTGCAGGTTCACCTAGGACCTGATCTCACAAAGGACGAGGTGAGGCAGAATGTACTGCAGCCCCTATCTCGAGGTGGGTGTATTCCTGAAAGGACAATCTTGTGTCATGTCCAGCTGCTGATGGGCGTTCTTTCTATTGAACAACTTGTGAATAATCCTGGGCATGTACCTTTTGATATCAGCCTGCACAGAGAGTTGCTTGATATGGGCTTTATACTTTCTTTCACTCCTTTTGGTTTTGAGGCCGATGATGAGCCTTTGGGGATTGCTCATTATCCTGACTGGTATATTTTATCGGGGTTAGTGTCGTTGATCCGAGAGGGCTATGCAGGACAAATCGTTATCGGGAATGATGTATTTACTAAACTGGCTACACGTCGGGGTGGGGGTGAAGGTTATACGCGTCTCGCAGATTTTGTTGTACCATCATTGAAAAAATGCGGTGTGTCTGACAATGATATCAAAAAGATAATGATAGAAAATCCGGCTCGTATTTTAGCCTTTTAAGGGTATAACTTATAAAAGCTAGGACCAGCTAATTTGGTTAGCTGGTCTTATTTTTTATTCCTGCTGTAATGAATAAAATTATCAAGAAAGAGAAAATACAAGATAATCATGTTGCTGGCAGCTTTGATAATTGCCAGCTTCCCAGTCCGTCTAGTTCCAGTTTTAATGTATGAAATTTCTTTAAAGCGTCTTGATGTCCGACACTGATAAGTACGGTTTTAGGCAGCATTCTTTTTAAGAGAGCATACATATATAGCTCCGTTTCTGTATCAAGGGAAGATGTTGCTTCGTCAAGCAGCAGCCAGTCCGGCTGATGCAGTATGGCCCTGGCAATTGCTAATTTTTGTTGTTCACCTAAGGATAAAATTTCCCCCCAATTATTTTCTTGATCTAATTGTTCTGTTAGGAAGGATAGCTGGCACAGTTTTAACGTTTCCTGCATAGCGAGTCTGGTGATGGGGGTGTGAAGGTTAGGATAGAGGAGTACATTGTACAATGTGTGGATGGGAATATAAGATTTCTGCGGCACTAGAATTAATTTTTCCTTAGGTGGATGTGCAAGCGTTCCTTGGGAGAAAGGCCAAATACCGGTTAAGGTCTTTAGCAGCGTGCTTTTTCCACAGCCAGATGGACCTGTAATGAGGATATTATCTTTGGCAGTTACCCGCAGAGACAAGTTTTTTAATAAGAACTCTTTGCGGGGACATTGTATAGAAAGGTCTTTTGCGATAAAGGAATCGTTTACAGGAGGATGTATCGTAAGATCTTGTGTTGCTTTTAGTAATAGTTGGGCTTTGCGCATATTTTGAGTAAATTGCGTAAGGCGAATCAGGATGGATTGCCATTCCGCAATTTTGCTAAAACTATCAATGATGTAAGAAAGAGCTGAGTGGACATACCAATAGGCTCCTGATATTTCAAAGAGTTGACCCAGTTGTATTTCATTGTTGAAATAACGGGGGGAGGCCATGAGAAAAGCAAAAATAATGGATACTTGAGAATAAATTACAGTAAGCCAAGTTATATTTTTACTGGTGATTGTAATTTTTCCATAGTTGGCATAAATATTGTGAAAAATACGCATGAATTTATTTTTTTCGGCTGTTTCTCCATTATATAATGCGATACTTTCGTCATTTTCCCGGAAACGGACAAGAGCGTAGCGAAAATCAGCTTCATAGCCCTGTTGCAAGACATTTAGCCTTACCAAGGGGCGGCCTATCCGGGTGATCAGGCAGGTGCCTATGATGGAATATCCTAATGCCGCCCAGACTAGATAGCCATAGATGGTTATGGGAGTTTGGTTAACGGTAAGGCTAAGATTTCCCGATAACTGCCACAGAACGGTAATGAAGGTAATGAGGGTAGCAATTTGTTTTAATAATCCTAAAAAAAGGCTGAGTGTGTTAGTGGCAAGTAAATGAACATCTTCACTAATACGCTGATCAGGATTATCTGCATTATGGAGTAAATGATTCATATAATAATAAGTTTTGTCATGAAGCCAGCGCTGCAGATAATGATGAGTCATCCATTGCCGCCAGTGCATTTGCAGCATCATCTGAAAAAAAACCTGAAACCCGGAAATAATAATATAAACACTGCCTATAAGGCTAAAATCAAGTAAAGCACTAATAAAACCGGCATAATTGTAATACTGGAGTTGATGATAGAAGTTTCCCTGCCAGTGATTTAAATATAAATTAATCAGAACAATACCTATGTTTAGTGTTATAGTTATAAGGAGCAATCCCCAGGCCAGCAGCGCTTTTCTTGAAAACCAATAAGAGGTGATTAACTGCCAGGAAGTAGTATGCAGACTGGGTTTTCCTTGTTGCACGATTGTCCTCCTTGCCAGATAATTCCATCGTAGTTTATTATATATAGACATGATAAATATATGAAGGCAGTTAGTAGAATATGATGAGGCGTTCTTTCATTATAAGTTGACAGTAGGACTTGAGTATGGTATTTTAAACAGGTAAGTTACAAAAGGTACAATCTAATAAGAAGAGATAGGTGCCCGCAAGGGCTTAATAGGGAAGTTCGGTTGAATGCCGGCGCGGTCCCGCCACTGTATTGGTGAGTGACTTCAAGTTTATGCCACTGGGATGGAAATCCTGGGAAGGTTTGAAGGAGCGATGATCCAGAGCCAGGAGAACTGCCTATTTGACAATCGCCGTTTGACCTGCGAGGAAACAGGGAGGAGATTATTCGAGGCATCTATTTGATAGGTTCGTTTCAGGTTGTCATTCAACTGAAACCAGTGAAAAAAATAGGTTTCTCAAATAGTCAATTCTTCCAGGGAAGAGTTAGGTTTGACTAGTTGAGAAATCTATTTTTTATTTTGTCAAAAGTCGAACTGAAGAAATTACGATTCTTAAAAGGTGGTGTAATATAGGGATTTGCTTCTTTTAGAGTCAAATTAAATTTTACTCCAGTGGTTTCTACTAAAAAAAGAATAGAAAGAGATAGGTGCCCGCAAGGGCTTAATAGGGAAGTCCGGTTAAAAGCCGGCGCGGTCCCGCCACTGTATTGGTGAGCAACCTCAAGATATGCCACTGGGATGAATTTCCTGGGAAGGTTTGAGTGCGCGATGATCCAGAGCCAGGAGAACTGCCTATTTGACAATCACCGTTTGACCTACGAGGAAATAGGAAGGGGATTATTTGAGGCGTCTACTTTATAGGCTATTTTGGGTTGTCTTTTACTTAAAATAGTTAAGCATAATGGATTTCTCTTATAATCATCTCTTTATGGCTAAAGATGATTATAAGAGAGATCCATTTTTACATTGAAAAAATGAAAAAATCATAAATCCTTTGGAGGTATATAAAATGGAATTAACAAGTGAAATGGCAAGAGAACTTATGGGGATACAGCAGCAATATAAGAAAGGTTTTGCAATTAAACAAGACAATCAAAAGACTAAAAAGGAAATACGAACGAAGGATATTACAAAGACACAATGGTTCTGGGACATGGCTGTTTTGTCTTAAAAGTAAGCATATAGTACTAGCCTGGGCTAAAGATTGTGAGGAAATGTTTGGTGAATCCTCCGGCTCTTGTTGCTGGAGGATTTTCATTTAAGGACAGTAAGCCTTTATATTTAAAAGTGGAGTTATGAATACCAAATTAAATTTGTTTTAGGAGGAAATGATGAGTATAACAAAAAAACAGTATCTGTTTTTGGCGATGCTAGTGCTGGTATCATTTTTATTAATCGGCTGCATAAATAAACAAGTTACGAATGATGGTTCTAAAGAACAACAAGGGAGGGTTATGATAAACAATCATAAACGTGTGATTGAATTTGTAACTGTTCCTCAGCGAGTAGTTACTTTGAACCAGCATGCCACTGAGATTATGCTGGCTCTGGGTCTTTCGGACAAAATAGTAGGAGCAGCCCATATGGACGGTGAAATTCAGGCTGAATACAAGGAACAATATAACAAAATTCAAGTCCTATCGGATAGGTATCCTTCAAAGGATACCTTATTAGCAGTAAAACCGGATTTTATTTATGGCTATAATGATGCCTTTGAGGATAAGTGGATTGGTACTGTGGATGTTCTGGAAAAGCAAAATATTAAGTCCTATATCACCCAAGGGGGACTTAAGGAGCATGCAACGGTTCAGGAAGTGTATAATGATATTAACAATATCGGAAAAATTTTTCATGTTGAAGCAAAAGCACAGGATCTCATTAAAAATATAAAAAATGAGATTCAGCTAGTTAAAGAAAAAACTGATATTATCGATAAACGGGTCAAATTTATGGTAATTGATGCAGCGGCAGGGAATCAAGTTTTAATTGCAGGAAGATCGCTGGAAAGTGATTTAATACGTTTGGCGGGCGGTGATAATGTTTTTGGAAATTTAGAAAAAAGCTGGGGAAAAACAGACTGGCAGGAGATCATAAGACGCAATCCAGAGGTGATTGTGATTAATGAACATGCTGCATCATCAGCCCAAGAGACAATACAAATGCTTGTAAAGAATCCGGCATTATCGGAGGTAGAAGCAATCAAGAAGCGACGATTTGTTATTTTTTCTTTCAATGATATGAATGGAGGAATTAGAAGCGGTAAAACGGTTCAATGGTTAGCCAAAGCTTTTTATCCACAGCTATTTCAGTAATGAATCTCTTGCATTGACAAATCATACCGCTTGTTATACGATACAAGCGGTATGATAAAAAGTACATATGGATGGTATAGGTGCCCGTTAGGGCTTAATAGGGAAGTTCGGTTACATGCCGACGCGGTCCCGCCACTGTAATGAGGAGCTTCCCCTAGTTTTACCACTGAGATAAAATCTTGGGAAGGTTTGAGGAAGCGATGATTCTAAGTCAGGAGAACTGCCTATATAACAATCACCAATTGACCTGCGAGTGATGGGGAGGGGATTAAGTACAGATGTTAGTTGTATTTTTTCTGGCACATAGGCTGGAATTTTTATAGAATGAGTCAGATTACTTAATGATAAGCTTCAATCTCTTAACCAATTGGTTAGGAGATTTTTTATATGTATTCACTAGCAGAGAAGAAGAAATAAGGAGTGGCTAATGATGAAAAAGGCTATTGTAGTTGTGAGTTTTGGTACAACCTATCAGGAAGGGTTACGACTCAATATTGAAAGCGTGGAGAATAAGATCAAAGCGAATTTTCCCGAATATGAAGTACGCAGAGCCTTTACATCCCGAATCGTTATCAAAAGGTTAGCAGCCAGAGACGGTATTCACATTGATACAGAAACAGAAGCAATCCAAAGGCTGGAGGATGAAGGATACAAAGAAGTATATGTTCAGCCCTTACATGTGGTTGGCGGCGAAGAATTCGACAAGATCAAAAAAATCGTCATACAGTACATTCATGGGCACCAAAAAGCATTTGACAAGCTTGTAATCGGCCGTCCTTTGCTGTATTATACCGGACAGGAAGACAGACCAGATGATTATGTTGAAGCAATTGAGGCTTTGACGGCACAATTGCCTAATGTGGAAAGTCAAGAAGCCATTGTGTTTATGGGACATGGAGGCGTACATCCTGCTAATACAGCTTATGCTGCATTACAAATGAAGATGGAAGAAGCCGGGCTGAATCATGTATTTGTATATACCGTAGAAGGGTTCCCTCCGCTGGAAAGTGTGATTGCAAAGTTAAAAAAACGGAATATCAAGAAAGTAACATTGATGCCATTTATGCTGGTTGCCGGTGATCATGTCAATAATGACATGGCTGGCGATGAGGAAGATTCTGCGAAATCTCAGCTAGTAAAGGCAGGTTTCACAGTGGATGTCTATCTCCATGGCTTAGGAGAAAATACGAAGATTCAAGATCTGTATGTGCAGCATCTTAAGGACGCTATGAGTCAAAAAGCCGGACATGGTATGTGCAAGCATTAATAAATAAGATAATTGCATAGATAAATAACAGTAATAGCTAGATGTTTCTTGTAAATATCTAGCTATTCTATAAATTTTATCTGTATTTGATAAGAATAAAGAAAGGATGTGCAGGTGATTTAGAGGAGTTGGTGTTTACTTATGGCAATCAGTAAAAAGAATGTCATTACAATGAAAAGAAGCTACAGCTGCAGTATGTCTGGCGTGTGGAATGCTGTGGCGCACAATTCAGCAGGTACCTGCTTCCTCCCTTTGCGTTTTATTGGGGAGGAAGAGTAAAGTCACATGTGGGGATTGACACTTTAGCCGTTGATTTAGAGAAAGAGCATGTCCAAGTGCGGGGAATCGTTTTTATTGCACTCAACCAGACCTGGAAGGATGCTTTAGTGCGTGGCAAAAATTATTACTTAACATTATGGAAATAAGAATAACAAACGCATTAATCGGAACTCACGACAGTTGAAGTGAAAAAGGTATATATTGACTGCTAATAACATGATATAGTAAGAAAAGAGGGGGGATTTATATGGAAAACAGACATGGCTTAATTCTTGTTAATACAGGAAATGGCAAAGGGAAAACAACAGCAGCTTTAGGTCTTGGACTAAGGGCTTGGGGACAGGGGTTCAAAGTGCTGATCATACAGTTTATTAAAGGCAGCTGGAAGTATGGGGAATTAAAAACGGCAGAGGCTTTGGGACCTAATTTTGTAATGCGTCAGATGGGGGAAGGTTTTGTTCGCAATGCGAATGAAGATGCTATGGCTGATCATCGTCATGCAGCTGAAGAAGCTTTGGCGATGGCTCGAAAAGAAATTGTATCAAACCAGTGGGATATGATTATTTTAGATGAAATTAACTATGCGATTAAGTTTGACGTTATATCTCTAGAAGCAGTATTAAAATTATTGGAGGACAAGCCCTCTGCTTTGCATCTTGTGCTGACAGGGCGGGATGTCCGCCCTGAGATTATTGATAAAGCGGATTTAGTAACAGAAATGAAAGAGATTAAACATCCTTATAAAAAGGGCATAAAGGCTCAAAAAGGGATAGAATTTTAAAAGAATTTGTTACCAGTGAATTGCTTGACAATTCTTTAAAGATATTATAAAGTGAATCTTATAACGTATAAAAATTCATATGGATGGTATAGGTGCCCTTTGGGGCTTAATAGGGAAGTCCGGTTTCATTCCGGCACGGTCCCGCCACTGTAATGAGGAGTGAACCCATGATTATGCCACTGAGACAACGGTCTTGGGAAGGTATGGGGAAGCAATGATTCTAAGTCAGGAGAACTGCCTATATAGCAATCACCGTTAGAACCTGCGAGAGATGGGGAGGGGATTTGTACGATAGTTTTTTTATTGTGCTTATTTTTCCCCGACGTATATATACGTCGGGATTACTATTTGCTTTATGCTATTGTAAAATCTCTTGGCCTTTTTGGGTTAAGAGATTTTTTTATGGGTATTGTTGGAGAACTGCAAAAAAAGGGAGGTACTGTGTATGGTTACGAGTCTTTCAACCTATATGTGCAAAGAGGGCAATAGTTGTGGATTGACAGGTGCATCAACCTTTTTTGCAGGTATTCCAGATGCTGTAATGGTGCTTAACAGTTCCTTGTGGTGTTATTTTTCAGCTCATGAGTATATCGAAAAACAATGTCCAACA
Organism: Pelosinus fermentans DSM 17108; assembly: GCF_000271485.2. Classification (NCBI taxonomy): domain Bacteria; kingdom Bacillati; phylum Bacillota; class Negativicutes; order Selenomonadales; family Sporomusaceae; genus Pelosinus; species Pelosinus fermentans. Next base: position 3,713,143 of record NZ_AKVN02000001.1, on the reverse strand, counting down.
GCAAGAATGCGCTTCTTTTGTTCCCAAAGGAATAAAGATGCTATATTTTCTGGTACAGAGCAGTATTTGCTGCATATTTTACAATCAATAAAACAGACGGCTCAGCCATCTGTAGTGCTGCTGGCGAACAGCTGTACTGACAGTACTCGGAATGAGAATCTTTTGCAGATTGCCAAGCAGGCAGATCTGAATTGTCCTGTGATTTGCCTGGATCGTCATGATTTGGAAGAGGGATTTTGGGCCGGATATCAGGCAGCTGCCAAAGCCTATTTTCGTGAGGTGCCCCTGCAGTTGCGTACTGCTATAAAGCCGAGGACGGTTAATCTTTTAGGATGCAGTGTTGGTTATTATAATGCAGCCCATGACCTGCAGGAGCTGCGGCGTATGCTGACCTTAGCTGGTTATGAGGTAATTGCTTGCCCGGGGGCAGGAAGTACGATGCAGGAAATTACCAATATGACTCAGGCGCAGCTGAATATTGTAGTTCATGATGAACTAGGACGTGAGCTGGCAGAGCTGCTGGAAGAGCAGTATGATATGCCCTATGTCTCCTTATTGCCCCCTTATGGCATACAAGGTTCCTTGAGCTGGCTAAAAGCGATTGATTATTATCTGTCGGGGGAAAGTACTGGACTAAAAGCTCTTCAACAAGAAGCGAATGGTCTAGAACAAAAACATGACATTATGAATAAAGAGCAGCAAGAGATTTGGGGGAATATCTGGTTCGACAGCATTTTCATTGCTGCCCCTGCCTCCGTAGCCTTTTCTATATCTCAGGCAGTACGAGGGGAGTGGATGAATGCAAAGAAAATCATAACCGTATTGCAAAATGGCGTTCCCTTTAAGCAGAGTTATCCTGAATATATTGGTATTGTGTTGGATGCATATAAGGATCAGCAGAAAATAGAACAACACTTGGCCGGCTTACGAGGCGGATTGCTGATGGCAAGCAGTAGAGAAAAAGCGATTCTGCATCAAAAAGCAGTGAAAGATGTGGCATATCAGCATATCTCTTCACCTGTATACGACGAAATGATCCTTAAAAATCGGCCATTTATGGGGTTGCAAGGAACCAGTCATATGGTTGCGAGCTTATGGAACCAGTATATACAAGGACAGAAAAAGATAGAAATATGTAAAAAAGTAGTGGCAACGTAACGACAGAACAAAAATAAGTAGGAGGAAAGTAGTGGATAAACACATAGGAATTAAAAAAAAGGCTATGATATATGCCTGTATAGTAAGTGGTTTTATCTCGCTGCCAGTATCAGGAGCGTATGCGACTGAGAGTGAAGAAACAGAAAGTTATTCCTTTGATCAACTGGTGGTAACAGCTAATCGGGTACCTACAAAACTATCTGAAGTCGCAGCTAATGTAACGGTAATCACAAAAGGGCAGATTGAAAAAGGGAATTATCATAATGTAGGAGAAGTTCTACAGCATATCCCGGGAGTACAGATAGGATCTAACGGTACTCCTGGGAGTATTAGTGCCGCGTTTATTAATGGAAGTGAACAAGTGGTTGTTATGATTGATGGTAGACGTATGAACCTACCGAATGGTATAGGCGGATTTGGTATGGCTACTTCTAATTTAACAGGTTTAATCGGCATCGAAAATATTGAACGTATTGAAATAGTAAAAAGCGGCCGATCAGCCTTATATGGTGCCGATGCTGTTGGTGGTGTAATCAATATTATTACTAAAAAAGGAGAGAAGAACCAAACAACGGTAAAAATAGCAGGCGGGAATTGGAATGGTGATAATTATACATTAATTAATGAGGGCAAAGAAGGTAATTTAAGTTGGTTTTTTACTGCAGATAAAAGACAAATGGGTGATTATTCAGATGGAAATAATAAATTATATAGGTACACAGGTAGTGACCAAGAAGCTTATACGCTGCGGTTGGATCAGAAGATCAATAATGGTAATCTAAGTTTTACTTATGAAAATTTTGATCATCAAAATGAAGCTAAAGTAAAGAATAAATATGAAAATACGAACCAGCACAATTGGGATTTCACTTATACAGAAAATCTTTCTACTAAAACTGATTATCAAATTAAATTTTATCAAAATGCCAACCATCGTGTTGGATTAGGGGATAATACTTGGGAGAGATATGACCATGATGTCAGAACCAAGGGATTTAATTATCAATTGAACTCTAAGATTGATGAGCAAAATATGTTGACAGCAGGAATTGACTGGCGAAAAGATGAGATTGAAAGTAGTGATTATAAGAGTAAAGATAGTACCGTAAAAGCGATTTATTTACAGGATCGATGGAATATAACAAATAAATTTAGTATTCTTCCAGGACTTCGTTATGATAATAGCGATACATACGGAAATAAAACAACGCCACAGTTAGGAGCAAATTATAAACAAAGTGATCGTACTACTTATTATGCATCATGGGGCAAGGTCTTTCAAACACCACGCTTTGATGATTTATACTGGCCGTCATCAGTTGATCCTGCAGACTCTTACTATCCAGGATCACCAGAGACCCATTATGATGGGAATCCTGCTTTAAAACCGGAAACTGGATGGAGTGCTGAGATTGGTGTGAATCACAAGTTTGATAATACACTAGAAGGAAATTTTTCAGCTTTTACTCGTAGGCTAAATGATGCAATTGCCTGGAAAAACGTTAGTACAAATCCTGCAATAGAGTATTGGACGCCTTCTAATGTTGATAAGCAGAAGGCTGATGGCTTTGAACTACAGTTAACTAAGCAACTTACCTCTAAAATAAAAACCTCTATTGGTTATAATTATTTACATGTTAGGAACAAAACCCAATATGATAGTGATTTTGTAAGAGATAAAAATATAGCAGATGAAACATGGAACATTGGTATGTCTTATAGCTCTAAGAAAATAAATGCCGATATAAGGGGCACGGCTGTTATGGGACGAACCAATAGTGAATTTATTGAAAAAAGCTATTGGCTATGGGATGCAAATCTTAATTATAAATTAGATAAGAGTAATACTGCTTTTTTAACGGTAAATAATATACTTGATAAGTACTATGATACAGCTGCTGGTAAGCCTTGTGGCGGACGAAATTATATGATTGGTTTAAAAACGATATTTTAGCAGTTTGGGGCAAGGGGCAAAGGTGTAAAAAGTGTATAATCTCTTTAAACATTTACACATAAAATAGTTATATTGTAGTTAGGGAGTAAAGAGAAGCAATTCCTTCGTAAAATGATTATACTTTTAGTAAAGGACTTATACTATGTTACAACTTGTGAATTTATCCAATTATGCATCTGATCTGGAACTCATTCATAATAACCCTGTATGCTTAGAAGCTTTTTTGAATCATCATCATTTAGATGGTTTAGAAATGATGTTTTGTGATTCTTGGAATCCACGTGTCCATAAGAAGCAGTGGATACAGGGGGTGCATCTGCGTTTTTGGCCGAACTGGCTGGATTTCTGGCGAGGAGACAGGGAGGAACTGCTTAGACAATTTGGCAGTGATGCACAAATTGAAGCTTGTTACGGTGCTTTGACCCGTGAAGGCTGGCTAAATGTCTATCGTGAGAATCTTCGTATTGCTAAAATGGCAGGTGCCAAGTATGTCGTCTTTCATGTCAGCCAGACACGAATTCCAGAGTTGTTTCATTGGCAGTTTAGCTTCTCTGACCGACAAATCATTGAAGCTACGATTGAGGTGATTAATGAGCTGGCCCAGAGCATACCAGGGGATATGGAATTATTATTTGAAAATTTGTGGTGGCCAGGGTTAACTTTGAAGGATAAAGAACTTACAGCGTTGTTACTTGATAGTGTAAAACATCCCAAGGCAGGGATTATGCTGGATATCGGTCATTTGATGAATACGAATCCAGAACTAAAGGATCAGGATGATGGTGTAGATTATGTACTGAAAATAGTTGATAACCTTGAAGAATATAAACATTATATTCATGGTGTGCATTTGCATCATTCCTTGTCTGGGAATTATATCAAACAGAGTAGAGGCACAGCTATGCCCCAAGAGGATATTTTGGCAGCTGCCATGAGTCATGTGCTGCGCATCGACGAGCATTTACCCTTTAGTTCTCCCTGCGTGAAGAAGATTATAAATAGTGTGCAACCTACATACGTAGTACATGAGTTTATGTATACATCGATCAATGATTGGTCTGAAAAAATCAGGATTCAGCAGCAGGCCTTGCAATATAAGGAGCGTTAATGGATGAAAAAATTATCGTTTATTGCTTTACTCTTAAGTTGCTGCCTTCTGCTAGTTGTTGGCTGCAGTTCTAACCAACAGCAGGATGCACCTAAAACAGGAGGCTATGAAGTACAGGATTTTCAAGGTCATGTAATAAAACTTCCTCATAAACCCAGCCGAATTGTGTCCTTGTCTTTGGGGACAGATGAGATACTGGTGGACTTGGTTCCTTTGGAGCGCATTTTAGCTTTAACCTATTTGGCAGATGACCCGGAAATATCCAATGTAAGTGAACAGGCTAAATTGGTATCAAAAAAGGTGAAGGCCAATCCGGAGACCATTATCGCATTACAGCCAGACGTATTATTTATTGCTGACTGGCAGCCTATAGAATTGATTCAAACCATTCGTGACGCAGGAGTTCCTGTCTATGTATATAGAACACCGAGCACAATTGAGGACGTAAAACATGTGATTGGAGAAATTGCCCATGTTGTTGGAGAAGAAGAGATGGGACAGCAAATGGTAACCCAAATGGAGAATCAATTAGGAACGATCCAAAAATCATTGGAGAAAGTCAGTTCTGAGGAGCGGAAAACGGTAGTCCTTTTCTCCTTAATGGGAGGAATCGGAGGACAAGGCAGCTTATTTGATGATATCTGCCGATATGCAGGTGTCGTGAATGGGGCAAGTAAAGTAGGCGTTGGTAAGAATGAAATGATGTCTAAAGAACAAATTATAGCTGCCAATCCCGATGTTTTTATTATGCCAACTTGGAATTATAATGGTAAAACCAACGTAGAGGACTTTAAAGCGGGGGTACGAGATGATCCCGCATTTCAAAGTCTGAGAGCAATCAAAGAAGAGCAGCTATTTATGGTTCCCGATCGTCATTTAAGCTCTTCATCACAATATATTGTACAAGGAGTAGTGGACGTTGCTAAGGCAGCTTATCCTCAATATAACCCATGAGAGAAACAATACTAAAGAAGACACAAGGGAATCGGGCTAAAAAGGCATGGAAGATTATGGTGGTACTTAGTATCGTATTACTTGGTATGATCGTGTTTTCTATATCTTGGGGGACCATAACGGTGCCATGGGAAGATACACTAGCAATTATTGGACAGCATGTACCCGTGATTAGCGGATATTTCCCCTCGGTTAATGCTGAATTTCAGGCTGTCGTGTGGAATATCCGTTTGCCCCGGGTACTCGTAGGGGTGTTAGTGGGAGCCGCATTAGGTGTATCGGGAGCTGTTATGCAGGGGGTATTTGGTAACCCTCTGGCTGATCCGGGAATTATTGGTGTTTCCAGTGGAGCATCTTTTGGAGCTGTTTCAGCCATTGCTCTTGGTCTTACGTCTTTTAGTATATTTATTATGCCGATGTTTGCGTTAGTGGGAGCCCTTGCAGCAGTGAGCGCAACGGTTTTTTTATCCATGTCACGGGGAAAAATTCCTGTGATGACCTTATTGTTGTCAGGAGTAGCCGTCAGTATGTTAATGGGGGCTTTAACATCCGGAATTTTGACTTTAATGAATGAATATCGGGTACGAGAATATTTGTTTTGGGTGGTAGGGGGCTTGGACTATCGACGCTGGGAACATGTTTATCTGGCAGTCGGTCCAATTCTTATCGGCCTGATTGTTTTATGCTTGCTGGCACGGCATTTGAATGTTCTTGTACTAGGCGAGCAAGAAGCTCGATCCGTAGGAGTGCCTGTAGTTGCATTACGCCTGCTTTTATTATTTGTGGCTGCTGCTACGACGGCGATGGCCGTATGTGTGAGCGGTACCATTGGCTTTGTCGGTTTAATTGTACCTCATATTATGCGAATTATAGTGGGACCGGAGCATCGCTGGCTGCTGCCAAGCAGTGCTTTAGCAGGTGCTTTGTTCTTAGTGTTCTGTGATACCTTAGGACGAATGATTTTTCCTCCTAATGAAATTCGTGTAGGTATTATGACAGCGTTGCTGGGAGCCCCTTACTTCTTATATCTGCTGCGTAAAACCCAGCAGTCTGGAGGAATCTCATGACACAGGAAATCATAACCGCCCGTAATACTAGTATTGTGCTTGGTGGAAAGACAATTTTGGAGAATATTACCTGCAGTATAAGTGCTGGAGAATTTGTGGGGATTATTGGTCCCAATGGAGCAGGCAAAAGTACCTTGCTCCTTGCTCTGCGTGGTTTTGTGCCTTTAGCTGCAGGTGAGGTACAGTTAGCAGGCCGCCCCATTACAACCTTGTCTGATAAGGAACTGGCTCGTCATGTTGCCTATATGCAGCAGGAAGTAAATGTAGGTTTTGGTTTTACGGCCTTAGAAGTGGTTTTAACTGGGCGTTATCCATATCTAAAATGGTGGCAGCATGAGCAGGCTGAGGATAAAGCAATAGCCCATCGATATATGGAGTTTACAGGAGTAGAAGCATTAGCGGATAAACCGGTCCATTTGATGTCAGGCGGTGAGAAACAGCGTGTTTTATTGGCCAAAGTTCTGGCACAAGAAACGCCGCTTATTTTTTTAGATGAGCCAACGGCTAGTCTGGATTTGGTCTACCAGGAAGAAATATTTCGTTATTGTCAATTGATCTCAAAGCAAGGGAAAACGGTATTGATAGTAGCGCATGATTTAAAATTAGCAGCTAAATTCTGCTCCCGGCTGCTGCTATTGGCAGAGAACACAATGATTGCGGACGGCCCTCCAGAGAAGGTGATTACCAAAGAAAATTTACAAGCTGCTTATGGTTTGCATGCTGCTGTATTTATGAATAAAATAACTGGTAATTTAGATATCCACACCTATGCTGCTGCTGATTATAATCCCAATAAAGATACGAATGTTCATATTATTTGCGGTGGGGGATCAGGGGAAAAAATTATTCGTTTGCTTTATGAAAGGGGCTATCGTCTGACCCTTGGTGTAATACAGCCAGGTGATGCGGATGCTAATGCAGCAGAAGCCTTTCATCTGCCTTGCCTGCTGGGGCAGCCTTTTTCAAGCATTGATGAACTGTCAGCACAAGAAAATCGCAAAAAAATCAGTGCGGCGGATTGGGTGGTATTGTCAGATTTAACCTATGGGGAACAAAATATTGATAATTTACAAGCTGCTTTTATGGCTAAAAAATTAATTGTGATTGAGGATACACCAATTGAAAAACGGGATTTCCTTGAGGGGCAAGCCATTGAATTATATGCAAAATTAGTAGAAATGCCCCAAGTTACGGTGATGACATTTCCACAGTTTATTACATCACTGGAGAAAAATTGAAAATTAGCGGGAAAATACAGTTGCCAGCAGTTCATAGATGACATGATTCGCTGTAGAAAGAGAGGAAGAAAATTGAGACATTCTGCTATTTATCCCTTTACCGCTATTGTGGGACAAGAGGATATGAAGTTGGCATTGATTTTAAATGTGATTAATCCATCTTTGGGTGGGGTACTAATCAAAGGGGAGAAAGGTACGGCAAAGTCAACGGCTGTAAGAGCATTAGCCGATTTACTGCCAGCGATGGAAACAGTGAAAGATTGTAAATTTCATTGTGATCCTCAAGATAATAATCAATTATGTGGAATTTGCCAGGAGAGCCTTGCATCTCATAAGCAGTTAGTGGTGCAGGCTGCTAAAATGCGAGTTGTGGAATTGCCTGTGAGTGCTACAGAAGATCGAGTAGTAGGGACATTAGATATTGAATATGCAATTAAACATGGCGAAAAGAAGTTTGAGCCTGGCATTTTAGCTCAGGCAAACCGCAATATTTTATATGTAGATGAAATCAATCTACTGGACGATCATGTAGTAGATGTGCTGTTGGATGCAGCTGCTATGGGAGTGAATCGGGTAGAGCGGGAAGGCGTTTCCTACGTTCATCCTGCCAGATTTGTTTTGGTGGGAACGATGAATCCGGAAGAAGGAGATATCAGGCCTCAATTATTAGATCGTTTTGGATTATCCGTGATCGTGTCTGGTGAACATGATCCAGATAAGAGGGTAGAAGTAATTAAACGCCGTTTGGCCTATGAAGCAAATCCGGACAAATTCCTGCAGCTGTATCAGGAAGAACAGGAAACGTTAGCCCAGCAAATCATTCAGGCACGTCAGCTATTTCCGACTGTATCGATTGAAGATGAATTGCTTACATTGGTAGCAAAAATCGCAATTGCCTTAGAGGTGGATGGTCATCGTGCCGACATAGCTGTAATTAAAACGGCCTTAACCCTAGCCGCCTTTGCTGGACGTATTACGGTTACTTCTAGTGATATTCAAGAAGCAGCTCGGTTCGCGCTGCCTCATCGTATGAGACGCCGTCCTTTTGAAGAGGGAATATTAGATTGGAAAAAAGTAGAGGCATTATTTGGTGATCAATAAGCAGTGCAGGAGGTATAACGAGTGACAGCTAAAACAGTATTTCCCTTTGCTGCTGTGGTGGGACAAGATCAAATTAAAAAGGCACTATTGATTGCTGTGGTCAACCCTAAGGTGGGTGGTGTTTTGATTGCCGGAGAAAAAGGTTCTGCTAAATCCACTTTAGTACGAGGACTTTCCCAGGTCATTCCTAATAGGAAGTTGATCGAACTGCCGTTAAATGCTACGGAAGATATGGTCTTTGGCAGTATGGATATGGAGCAGGCTATCATTACCGGCAAGAGACAGTTTTCTCACGGAATTTTAGCGAAGGCTCATAATCACATATTATATATTGACGAAGTAAACTTGCTCCAGCGAGAGCTAAGTAATGCTATTTTGGATGTTGCGGTTTCTGGTATTCATGTAGTAGAGCGAGAGGGAGTTTCCAATTCATATGAAGCGCAGTTTACCATGATAGGTACGATGAATCCGGAAGAGGGCGATTTGCCGCCCCAGTTCTTAGATCGTTTTGGCTTATATGTAACCGTAGCAGGTGAAAAAAATATAAAAGACCGCGTCGAGATATTACGACGTATTTTAGCTTACGAACAGAATCCCATAGCTTTTTATCAGAAATATAAAAGAGCGGGAGAAGATATCTGTCAACAGATCGCAGCAGCCCGCAAGAAAGTAAAGCAGATACTGATCTCAGATGCGATGATGCAATTAGCAGCACAGATTTCTTCCCAAGGAAATTGTGCCGGTCATCGGGCAGAAATTTTCTTGCTGGAAACAGCAAAAGCCATTGCTTCACTAGCGGGACGTCATGATCTCTTGCCCATGGATATGCAAGAAGCTGCAGCCTTTGTGCTGCCTCATCGCATGCGCCAGCCGCCTGAAGAGTCAAGAGAACAGCATTCTCAAAAAAAGCAACAGCATGATCAGCCAGCGCAGGATTCCTTCAATAAAGAGCAATCCCAGTTGCCTGATGAAGAGCAGTCTAATGCTAACGAACCATCCCAGGATAGGGATGAAGCGCCAGAAGTGAAGAGTGAAGGGGAACTGGAGAAGGGGAAAAGGCAGGAAGATACAACCATGGCTGATCTGCTGCCCATAGGGAATATGGCGCTGGATTTACAGAAACGCCAAGTGAGGCAGAGCAGCGGCAAACGTACTTTGGCTAAGACCAATACGAGGCAGGGGCGGTATGTGCGCTCTTGTATACCCACCAAACCAGTAACAGATCTTGCATTTGATGCTACCTTGCGTGCGGCTGCACCCTATCAGTTGACGCGAGCTAAAAGTATGTGTTGTATCAATATTTGCCGGGGAGATTTGCGGCAAAAGGTACGTGAGAAGCGAATTGGCAGTACTTTCTTATTTGTAGTGGATGCCAGTGGTTCTATGGGAGCCAGACAACGCATGAAAGCGGTTAAGGGAGCTATCTTATCCATGCTCCAAGATGCGTATCAGAAACGAGACAAAGTCGGTATGATTGCTTTTCGCAGGCAGACCGCTGAAATTCTTTTGCCTGTTACCCGCAGTGTAGAGTTGGCAGAAAAGTCTTTGCAGCATTTGCCTACAGGGGGCAAAACGCCTTTGGCAGAAGGATTGTATACAGCTCTTGGGATGCTTAGCACCATGTGCCGACTAGAAAAGGGTATAGAGCCTGTCATGGTACTAGTGACAGATGGCCGCGCCAATGCCGGGGGAAGAGCAGGACAAGATGCTGTCAGTGAGGCTTTGCAGGCAGCTCGCCTAATTGGTGAGACCGGAGTCAACAGTTTAGTGATTGACACTGAACAAGATTTTATTAAGCTGGGGATTGCTTTTACTATTGCTCATGCATTAGGTGGTTCGTATTACAAGCTGGATGACTTGTCAGCTGAAAATATTATTCACATTGTAAATGGTATGAAATGAAGAAAGGATTGATAAAGAATGGAATTTTTATCACAATGCATTAATTTATTCCATCAGGGCGGCCCGGTCATGTATGTGATTGCAGGGTGTTCTTTGGCTGTTGTGGCAATTGCAGTGGAGCGGTTTATTTATTTCCGGCAGATGTCTACAGATGCCCAGCTGTTTATTAATAAGCTGCAGCCTTTATTAGAAAGAAAGAAAATTGCTGAGGCGCAGCAATTATGTGAACATACGCCAGCGGTAATCGGGCGTTTAGCAGCAGAAGGGTTAGAGGCTTACCAAAAGGAGAGTAACTTAGAAGTAATTATGGAAGGAGCAGCCGCTTTATTAGCAGCCAGATTAAGAGAATACTTGAATTATCTAAGTTCCATTGTTACCTTATCCCCTTTGTTAGGATTATTAGGAACCGTAATCGGTATGATTAATTCCTTTAGCGTTTTCAATGTGAAAAATGGTCAGCCTATGGCTATCACTGGCGGAATTGGCGAAGCCTTAGTGGCAACCGCTACTGGTTTAATGGTAGCGATTATGGCGTTGGTTGTCCACACCTATTTTACTCATCGATTAGATCAATTGGTTACGGATATGGAACAAGTCTATACTCTCATCATAACTCGACTGACGGGCAATAAAAAAACTCGGAGGGAAAATCATGAAATTGCGTAGCTTGCGCATTGAGAAGCAGCCAGAATTAATGATTATTCCCATGATTGATATTATCTTTTTTTTATTAATATTTTTTATGATGAGTACCTTATATATGGTAGAGCAGCATACTATTCCTATCAATTTGCCGCAAGCCGCAGCAGTACAGAAGGAACTGTCCCAGAATATTAATATTACGATTTTACAAAATGGTAATATCATGTTTGATCAAGAGGAAATTCCTTTTTACCTGTTGGAAAAACGAATTAGTATCGAGCTGGCAAAACACTCAGAAAATATATTTGTTGTACGGGCAGATAAACAAGCAGAGTATGGTCAGGTAGTGGCAGTATTGGATGAACTCAAAATGTCAGGGGCACATAGGGTGGCTGTGGCTACCGACCGGAAAGGAAGATAGAGCGCATGACATACCGACCACGTTGGCGTAAGGCCATTGGCATTTCTATAATTTTTCATATATTATTTTTGGGTGTTATCGGTTGGCTGGCTGGTAAGGCTGTTACATCCATAGAAGCAGAACCTTACATTGAATTAGAATTACTTACCGATGCGTCTATAGAGGATTCAGGATTAGATGAACCATTGCCAAATTCACAGAGTGCATCTAGTGCTGCTCCTGTCCAGACGATGCAAGTCCGGGAGAAGACAGCTGTTTCACCTGTTACCCCTCAGGTAGTGGCTGTGGCCAATGAGCTGGCGATGGAAGCAGTTGAAGCAGTAGCTTCATCCCAGTCTGCAAGTAGTAATGAGTCGACTGGAAATCTTTCTTCTGGCAATGACGCAGTTGGGAATAATGGGAGCGGCAGCAGTGGCACTAATACTGGCTCTAACAGTGGGGGAAATGGCGGACGAAAAGGTAAGATTGTTCGGCCGCAGATATTATCTAAGGTAGATCCTGATTATCCTGAAGGAGCGAGGACAGCTGGTTTGACGGGTACCGTAGTGGTAAAAATTCAAATTTTGGTGAATGGATTACCTGGCGATGTAACCATTAGTGCGACATCAGGACATGATATATTAGATGCTGCAGTGGTAGCAGCAGTTCGAAAATGGAGATTTGTACCAGCTAAGGACCCAGAGAGCGGCGCCAGTATTATGTGCTATACAAACATGCCAGTCACTTTTCGTTTTAAGTAGGTAGAAATCAGTAGAAAAGCGGGGTACTCAATCATTCGATTTGTGATATAGTATTATAAGTAAGAAGCTAGTTTAGGATAATGTAGTAGGAGTTGAATCATGAATTACCAATTTGCGGGAAAAGTAGCGATGATTACTGGCGGTACTTCTGGTATTGGTTTGGAGGCTGCTCGCCAGTTGCTGGCCCAAGGGGCTAAGACGGCCTTAATTGGACGTCAAAAGGAAAAGGGGCAAATGGCCTTACTTGAATTAGCATCCTATGCTGATCATGTATGTTTTATACAAGGGGATGTCAGTTCTGTGAATCAATGCCAGGAAGTAGTAGAAAAAACTGCAGCCCAGTTCGGCGGTCTGGATATTGTTATCAATGCTGCTGGTATATACATGGAAAAAATCATTGGTGAAGTTACGGAAGATGAGTTTGATCACATCATGAATATCAATATAAAAGGTACCTATTTTATTTGTAAATCTGCTTTGCCTTATTTGCGGCAGAGGGGTGGTGGAGCTATTATTAACGTGTCCTCTGATGCAGGGATTAATGGTAATTGTTTATGTACTGCCTATTGCGCCTCAAAGGGAGCGGTAACGACTTTTACAAAGGCATTGTCTTTAGAAAGTATTCACTATGGTGTTCGTGCTAACTGCATATGCCCTGGTGATGTGGATACGCCTATGCTTACACAGCAGTTAGCAGAGGCAGACAATCCGGAGGAATATTTACGGGACATGGCATCGATGTATCCAATAGGGCGAATTGCCAAAGTTCATGAGGTAGCTCATGTAATCTGCTTTCTGGCATCGGATCATGCATCCTTCGTTAACGGCGCAGTGTGGACGGTGGATGGCGGTTTAACTGCGTGTTAAATTGGTATTGATATCATATAGAGGGCTAAAATAAAACGAAGGGCATAGAAGATTACCCAGTATGTCCTTGACAAGGAAAAGTATTTATTATACTCTAATTAAGAGTGGACAGCAAAATTTAATATGGATGGTATAGGTGCCCTTTTGGGCTTAATAGGGAAGTCCGGTTAAATTCCGGCGCGGTCCCGCCACTGTAATGAGGAGTAACCCCATAATTATGTCACTGAGATGAAACTTGGGAAGGCTTGGGGAAGCAATGATTCAAAGTCAGGAGAACTGCCTATACAGCAATCACCGTTAAAACCTGCGAGAGATGGGGAGGAGATTCGTACAGTTATACTGTGGTATATTACACATGATAGTGATGTGTTTATATGATGGCAGGCTACTATAATTGTATTTATTGAAATCTTCCGTTTTGTGTGACGGAAGATTTTTTGCGCTAGTAACGATGATTATCCAGTAGGATTGTAGTTGAATTGGCCTTTCATGCCAATTTTCTAATTTTTCACCAGTGCTGGTCAAGATTATTGGATAATGGTAAAATTAAGAGTGCAAATTCTCGTTTTACTCAGTTATCGTTATATGTACTTGTATATGTTGTACCACAATTTATAGTTAAGGAGGCCATTATGGCAGGAATTTTTTACGGTGTTGGTGTAGGGCCGGGAGATCCAGAGCTGCTCACATTAAAAGCAGTGGAGGTGATAAGAAACGCGGATGTGGTAATTGCTCCTAAAACAGAAAAAAAAGAAGGTAGTACAGCACTATCGATTGCGCATCCTTATTTGAAAGCAGATGTTGAGATATTGAGGTTGGTTTTCCCGATGGTAAATGATGCTGCTACGCTAGCCAATGCATGGGAAAACAATAAAAATAGTATTCTGGCAGAATTGCAGGCTGGGAAAAAGGTTGTGTTTTTAACATTAGGTGATCCTATGTTTTATAGCACTTATATGTATGTATATCGTTTGTTAAAGGACTCTGGCTATGCTATTGAAACCATACCTGGCGTTCCGGCTTTTTGTGCGATTGGCAGTCAATTAGGTCAGCCGCTGGCAGAGGGAAATGATATACTTAGCATTATTCCTGCTACGATGTCAGAAGAAGAGTTAGATGCTATATTGGGAGTCGTAGATAATGTTGTATTAATGAAGGTTTACAAAAATTTTGGACAAGTTGTAGCGAAATTAAAACAGCATGGTTTTGGTGAAAATGCTGTTATGATTAGTCGCTGTGGTTTGCCTGATGAACAAATTAGCTATAATTTAGAGGAAGTTGACGCTAAGAGTGTTAACTATTTATCTACCATTTTGGCTAAGAAACGTAAACTTGGTTAAGTGTAATACTTTTCTCCCAAAGACTTAGGAATGCACATAGAAAACTGAGTGAGGAGTTGTACAGATGAAAATGAATTTATATAAAATAGCTATGAGTTTTGCATTAAGTGTTTCCTTATTATTGGGCGCTAGTGTATTTGGCTTATCAAATGCAGGTGCCCAAGAGGCACCCAAAAGTCAAAAAGCCATCGTGGTGGTAAGCTTCGGTACTACTTTTGCAGAAGCTCGTCAATTAAATATTGAGAGTGTAGAAAAACGTATTGCTCAAGCTTTTCCTGAATATGATGTATATAGAGCTTTTACTTCCAAAATTGTTATGAAACGTTTGGCGGAAAATAGCAACATTCATGTGAATGATTTGGAAACCGTATTAAACCAATTAAAAAAAGATGGCTATAAAGAAGTTATTATACAAACAACTCATCTGACACCAGGTGAAGAGTATGATAAAAAAGTTGTAGCTACTGTTGAAAAGTTCAATGGGGCTTTTGATACAATTTCTATAGGTCGTCCGGTGTTATTCTTTCATGGTGAAAATGGAAAACCCAATGATTTCGCCATTGCTGTAAATGCTCTTAAAAAACAACTTCCTGCATTGCAATTGCAAGGTAAAACTGTGGTATTTATGGGACATGGTTCACCACATCAGCATAACCCAGCTTACCAAGCCTTACAAGATCAATTTGATGCAGCTGGTTTACATGTGATTATCGGCGTAGTAGAAGAGACGGATCATCCTAATCTTCAAGATGTTGAAAAATTACTAAAAGAAAGAAACATTAAAAAAATTACCTTGATGCCACTCATGTTAGTTGCTGGTGATCATGCCAATAACGATATGGCTGGGGATGAAGATGATTCTTGGAAAAATACGTTCCTTGCAGATGGATATCAAGTGGAAACCTATGTTCATGGTTTAGGTGAAAATACTGGAATCCAAGATATTTATGTACAGCATGTACGTGATGCCATTAATGGTTTAAAATAATAGTTAAGACCGTATTTAAGAGGGGATGCCGGATCAAGTATATCCGGCCTTTCCTATTTGTTATATGTATGGAAGGAGAGCGAGTCGTGAAAGGGAAATTGACATATTTAGTCTGCATGCTAAGTATAATGAGTATAATCGTGGCAGGATGTGCTTCTTCAACCCAAGAAAAATCAACAACAAAATCTCCAGATCATTATCTGCAAATGACGGATGATGCAGGGCGCAATGTAGTATTGAGACAGAAACCACAACGCATTGTTGTGTTATCCACCTCTTTTTTAGATGTATTATATGGGGTTGGCGGCAAAGCAGCTGGAAGACCGAGCTCTAAAACACCGCAGACCTTTCCCGCTCAGCAGGAGATTCCAGAAGTAGGTTTTATTTATAATGTAAATGTTGAGCAAGTATTAACTCTTCAGCCAGACTTAATAATTGGCTTTCAGGGAATTCATGATAAATTAATTCCAACATTTGAAAGCAGTAAGATCCCTGTGATGATATTGAAAATGAAAACCTATGATGATATTTTAGCGAAAGTTAAGTTATTTGGAGAAATTGCAGGCACAGAGGAGCAGGCCGAAAAACTGCTTGCTGCTATGCAAGCCAGTATCAATGAGGTAACAGCTAAGTTGCCAAACCAAAGTAAAAAAGTGATTATATTGCATGCCACCGCCAAAAATGTTACTGTAGAACTTGAGCATAGCATTGCAGGAAATGTGGCTGCCATTTTGAAACTCAAAAACATTGCGGCAGGTAGTACGCCAATCGCTGGTGATAGTGAAACCACTCCTTATAGTTTAGAAAAACTAGTAGAAGGGGACGCAGATGCTATTTTGGTTGTTACCATGGGAAATATGGCTGAAATTGAAAAAAGAATGAAAGCTGATCTTGAAAGTAATCCGGCTTGGGGTGGTTTACGTGCAGTAAAAACAGGACAAGTATTTTTTCTGCCTGCAGAATTATTCCAACTCAATCCTGGTATTCGTTTTCATGAATCAGTAGCATATATGGCAAAAGTAATGTATCCTGAGGTTTATGGAAATGTTAAATAAGAAGATTTTCTCATATAAAGGTACACGTGATCGGAGTGAATGGAGAGTATTTATTTTGGCTATCTTCCTATTTCTTGCTCTGGGAGGGATTGCCCTCAGTTTGAGTGTAGGAGCACTGTCCATTAGCCTGAATGAAATTATAACAGCTATTTTTTCTGATAATCCAGGAGCAAATCGACAAGTGATTTGGAACATCCGATTACCAAGAACCTTAGTAGGCGCATTGGTAGGTGTTAATTTGTCTTTAGCTGGAGCGATCTTGCAAGGCGTTATGAAAAATCCCCTGGCTGACCCTCACATTATTGGGGTATCATCAGGAGCTGGTTTAGCTGGCGTAAGCATTATGGTGCTGTTCCCTCATAAAGAATATTTAGTGACTCCCTTTGCCTTTTTTGGCGCTATGCTAGCGGCTATTTTTATTTATATATTGGCTTGGAAAGGCGGCATTCGGCCAGTACGTATTATTTTAGCAGGGGTAGCTGTATCGGCCTTTTTGAATTCAGCTATTTCTGCATTATTAGTATTTTACAGTGATCGGGTTCATGGAGCATTGATGTGGATGGTGGGGGGATTATCAGCTCGCAGCTGGCCTCATCTTGATATTATTTTGCCCTATACGATGATTGGTGGAATCTTAGCTATATTGGGTGCCAGGCGGCTTAATATTCTAAATCTTGGAGATGAAATTGCCCGAGGGTTAGGTCTCAATGTGGAAGTATCCCGTATTGCACTGACTGCAGTGGCAGCATTAATGGCGGCAAGTGCTGTCAGTGTTGTTGGTCTATTGGGCTTTGTAGGATTGATTGTACCCCATGCAGCCCGCTTGTTGGTTGGTTCGGATTATCGCTATCTTCTTCCAGCCTCGGCCTTATTGGGAGTCGCGGTTGTTACGCTAAGCGATACCTTGGCTAGAGTGGCATTTGCTCCAATTGAAATTCCCGTAGGGATTATTATGGCCTTTGTCGGTGCGCCATTCTTTCTCTACCTGCTAAGGAGGGATGCATAATGTCCATTATGAAAGCAGAAGCATTAGCTGTTAGTTTTGATGATAAAATGGTCTTGAAAGATCTTTCTCTGGCAATTGAAGAAGGAAAAATTATTTCGATTTTAGGCCCTAATGGATCAGGTAAAAGTACCTTATTGAATGTCTTATCACGAAATATAAAACCTAATAAAGGAATTGTTTATTTAGACGGTCAGAATTTAGCTCAGCTTAGCGGAAAAAGGCTCGCGCAGCAAATGGCTGTTTTGCCTCAATCCCCTCAGGCTCCCAGTGATTTAACAGTAAGAGATTTAGTTGAATTTGGGCGATTTCCCCATCAAAGCTGGTGGAGAGGAAAGTCAGAGCAAGATGAGGCTTGTGTTAGCTGGGCTTTGCTGCAGACAGGCCTTACACAAATGGCTGATCGAGTGGTAAGTACTCTTTCTGGCGGTGAGCGTCAGCGGGTATGGATCGCCATGGCTTTAGCACAAAAGCCGGAAATCCTATTATTGGATGAACCTACTACGTATCTTGATATTTGCCATCAGCTAGAAATCATGGAATTGCTAGCTGCTTTTAATCATGAGCATAAACTTACTGTTGTGATGGTGCTGCATGATATCAACCATGCAGCCAGATATTCAGATTATGTTGCCGTTTTGCAGCAGGGACAAATTTTTACAGCGGGTAAACCCGCCGATGTCATTACAGAGCATACTCTGCGAGAAGTATTTAAGGTTGAAAGCGAAATATCCTTTGATTCATCCGGAAAACCAATGGTAATGATCCGGGGGCTGACATCGATAAATAGGAGAAGTAGGGGATAGTACATGATTCACATTGAGAATTTTAGTAAGAAGTTTGGTGAACGCACCGCTGTAGATAATCTATCTTTAACAATTGCCAAAGGGGAGATATTTGGCTTATTAGGACCAAATGGTGCAGGGAAAACAACTACCATTCGTGTACTAACCATGCTGACACGGCCGACAGCAGGCAAGATTGTTATTGATGGCTGTGAGGCTTCTTATCAGGAGCAGCACATTAAATCTGTCATTGGGGTAGTCCCTCAGCATTTTAATTTAGACAGTGATTTAACACCCTGGGAAAATCTTGAGCTTCATGGAAGACTTCACCATATGGTGCCTCAGGTACGTAACCAACGGATTGAAGAATTATTAAAATTTGTAGAGCTGGAAGATCGAGCTCATGAGATGGTGCAGAAATTTTCTGGCGGCATGAAGCGGCGCTTAATGATTGCCAGAGCGTTATTGCATCAGCCCAAAGTACTTTTCTTAGACGAACCCACAGTAGGGCTTGATCCGCAAGTACGCCGCCGTCTTTGGGATCTGATACGCCACTTGAAGAATGAGGGACTTACTGTATTGCTGACCACTCATTATATTGAAGAGGCTGAAAATTTATGCCAGCGGGTTGCGATTATGGAGAAGGGAAAATTAATTGCCATGGATACTCCGATAGCCTTGTGTCAGCGACTTGGTTCCTATGCAGTGGACTGGACAGATGAAGAGGGCACAAAAACAAAATTCTTCGCTGATCGCAATGAGGCTTCCGCCTTTGCTGCTACATTAGTAACAACAACTACCCTGCGTCAGACCAACTTAGAAGATGCATTTGTAGAATTGACTGGGCGGAAGGTGGCAGGATAATGTTATATGATATTTGGACAGTCTTTTGGCGAGATTGGCTAGTGCTAAAAAGACGCATTGGCCGCTTTATTTTGTCTCGAATGGTCTCACCTATATTATATCTGGTGGCTTTTGGCTGGGGATTAGGACGGAGCATTCAGGTCAATCAAGGCAGTTATTTAGATTTTATTGTACCTGGCATTATTGCCTTGAATTCGATGAATATCAGTTTTAATTCAGTGGGGAGTCCTCTCAATATGAGTAGGGTATATCATAAAACATTGGAAGAATATCTAATAGCTCCTATATCTTCTGTATCTTTTGTGATTGGAAAAGTCGCGTCAGGTGCGTTACGCGGCTTATTATCATCTTTAATTATTATCCTGTTAGCATTTGCCTTTGGGGCGCACGCGCTGATTACTATTTGGTTTGCAGTCGCATTAGTGTTAAACTGTCTGGTCTTTGCATCTATGGGACTCGTGGCTGCAATGGTGATGGATACTCATGAAGATATGGCTAATTTTAATACCTATGTATTATTGCCGATGTCTTTCTTATGCGCTACGTTTTTTATTCCGGACCATCTGCCGACAGTGTTACGCTGGCTGATTGAATTTCTGCCGCTGACCCATGCCAGTCATGCCTTACGGGCGATTGTCTCAGGCGGAGAAACTCCTGTTTTCTCCCTGTTCATTATGGCAGCATACATTACTGCCTTTTGTGGAATCGGCGTATGGCTGATGGAAAAAGTACGGGAGTAGTTTTCTTTTCTGCGTGAATATAATAGTAGGGCGACCTCTTTAAAACCGCAGAGGCGCAGAGAACACAGAGAAAAAGTATTGATATACTCTCTCTGGGTTCTCTGCGCCTCTGCGGTTCATTTTTTATCTTTTTAAATTTTCATTGGAGGAAGAAAGTTTCATGGCAGTACGTACCATTATCTCTGTTCCGTAAGCCAATGCTTTCTCATCGATGTCAAATTTAGGATGATGCTGCGGATAGATAATACCTTTATCTTTATTACCTGTACCAATAAAGATAAAGGCCCCAGGGACCTTCTCCAGATAAACGGAGAAATCTTCACCGCCCATTACAGGATCGATAGTTAAGGTATTTTCTGCGCCAAGGGTCTCGACGCTGGCATTTGCAAATACTTCTGCAATTTGGGGATTATTGATGACAGGGGGAAAGCCAAGGTTTTTCTCAATCTGGAAGGTAGCACCTGCGGCTAGGCAGATACCGCTGACAATTTGCTCCATACGGTCAAAAACGATTTTCTTGATTTCCATAGTAAAGGAACGTACGGTACCAATCAGAGTAGCTGTATCAGGAATGATGTTAAAGGTATCGCCTGACTTGAAGGAACCGATGGATAAGACTGCTTGCTCCAAGGGGTCAATATTGCGGCTTATAATGGTATGTAATGCCGTTACGACTTGCGCGCCGACTAAGAGAGCATCTACCGTTTGATGGGGCATCGATCCATGGCCGCCTCTGCCTTTTATCGTAATGGTAAAGGAATCGGGAGAAGCCATCATGCGGTTATAGCTAATGCCGCTGGTTCCGGAAGAAAGACTTTGCCAAAGATGAGTTCCAATAATAGCATCAACATCTGCAAGAGCGCCTTCTTCCACCATGGGAGCTGCGCCCCCGGGAAAACATTCTTCACTAGGCTGAAATAAGAAAATGATTGTGCCAGCTAAACGATCCTTTAATTCTACTAATGTCTTGGCTGCTCCAATCAGCATGGCCGTATGACCATCGTGACCGCAAGCATGACATACTCCTGGGGTTTGCGATTGGTAGGGTTTGCCGCACTCATCCTGCAGCTCTAGTGCATCAATATCAGCCCGGATTGCAATGGTCTTGCCAGGAAGAGCTCCTTGCAGCTTGGCAATAACTCCTGTTCCTGCGATTTTGTGCGGCGCAAGTCCTAAGGCTGATAATTCCTCCAGAATCCTTTGTTGTGTATTATATTCCTGGGCACTGAGTTCAGGATATGTGTGAAAATGACGCCGTAAGGAAACGATAGAATCATAATGTTTTTCAATAAGACCTTTAATAATTTGCAAAATAAAATCCTCCTATTCGTAGGATACAAGTATCTGTAATGAAAAGATATAATGTTAAATATCTATTATTATATACTTGTAAAGCGTAAAATAAAAGATGAAAAATAGATTATGCTTTTTATGAAGCATAAGAAAAGAAATAATGATTAACAAAGATAGACAAGGATGTTATTATATGGTACTATTTATTAGATAAGAATATTATTATTAAGGGGAGTCGTAGATGATAAAGAATTGGAGAAGGTTTGTAAATGTTATCATGTGCCTTTTGGTTTTACTTTTAGTAGTGGGATGTGGTAGTAATGCTGCAAAGCCAGCAGAGCCAGAAGTTAAGAAAATAAAAGTGGTTACTACTATGTATCCTGTGTATGAATTTGTAAAACAGGTA
Source organism: Pelosinus fermentans DSM 17108 (assembly GCF_000271485.2). Taxonomy (NCBI): domain Bacteria; kingdom Bacillati; phylum Bacillota; class Negativicutes; order Selenomonadales; family Sporomusaceae; genus Pelosinus; species Pelosinus fermentans. The sequence continues at coordinate 3,691,517 of NZ_AKVN02000001.1, read as the reverse complement.
GGCGGAGATAAGGTGGATGTGGTTATGCTGATACCTCCAGGGGCAGAACCACATGACTGGGAACCAACAGCGAAAGACATCATTCAAATTAAGAGTGCGAAAATTTTCGCTTATCATGGAGCCGATTTTGAGCCAGTTGAAAAATTGCTACATAAAGATGTATTAAGTGATGCTCTTCCTGTAGAAGTAAGTAAAGATGTTAAGAAGCTGGAAGCAAAACATGCAGAAGAGGAGGAAGAGGAAGAACACGGTCATGAGCATGGTGATTCCCATGATGAACATAAATTTGATCCTCATGCATGGTTGGATCCAATAGCAGCTCAGCAAGAGATTAAAACCATCGAGCAAGCACTGGTAACAGTTGATGAAAAAAATGCTGACTATTACAAACAAAATGCAGAAACATACAATAAAAAGTTAGCTGAACTTGATGAGCAATATAAAAAGGCTTTAGCTGGAATTACCCGTAAAGAAATTGTTACGAGCCATAGAGCTTTTGGTTATCTGGCAAATCGCTATGGATTTGAACAGTTAGGTATTATGGGGCTTTCTCCTGATGCAGAACCTACACCAGATCGAATGGCAAAGATCACTGAGTTTTGTCGTGAACATAAAGTGAAATATATATTCTTTGAAACCGTAACGAGCCCTAAATTAGCGCAGACTCTTGCAAAGGAAACAGGGGCGGAATTACTCGTCTTGAATCCGATTGAAAGCCTAACAGAGCAAGAAATGAAAGATGGCAAAAACTATTTGACCATCATGGGTGAGAATTTAGTAAACTTACAAAAAGCACTTAAATAAAAAGAGAGATGAAGAGTTGCGTGATAAGCAAATCTTCATCTCTTACTTTTTATGTAGTAGGTATAAAATCGCCAATAGTATTGGCTGATGGATCAAATAGACAGCTAAAGAATGTCGTCCCAGCCAAGTAATTACTTTGGGAAGAGGTATAGAAACATAGGACTGTCTGGATTTATAAAATAACTTGCCGATTAAAATTCCAATGACAAAAATTCCATACCAAGGAAATAGAGGATAATAATCCAACGATGTAAAAGTACGAGTCTGCAAACCCAAAGGGAAAAGGTATGGAGATGCTGTGAAGCTTGCCGTAACAACCAGACCCATAATAAATGAAACAATCGTTAACAGTAATAACCATCTAATTTTCAAAGAAGCGATAAGAGGCGACGAGAGTAAACTGATCCCAAGAAAATGCAAGATACCAAAGCGAATATAAAAATCCGGATTGTAAAAATAGGTAATAGACGTTAGTAGGATCGCCCAGATAAAAATGTGGATGCCATGACGCACACTGTTACGGCTGAGGGTACTGCTCAAACCGCAAAGGAAGATAAATACGATAGCCGATAGTTTTCCTTCCCAGTACCAAAATCCTCCCAGATAATCTAGATTATAATCATACAAATCCTTTAGATCTACGATAAGATGAAAGAGTATCATTAGTAGTATTGCCAAACCGCGAGCAAAATCCAATTCTTCAAGACGGCTTTTAATAATAATAGGATCAGGCAACATAAGAATCTCCTTATAAAAAACTGAAGGTATGACCTCTAATATAACAAGTGTAATCAATTGATGATAAAAAGGCAATAAAAAGAAGAAATGCAAGTAGAACGTTAAACACCGAGAGCACAGAGAAAAAATGCGCGCTAGCGAAGCAATCCCCTGCTTGCCCGGAGATTGCTTCACTATGTTCGCAATGAAAATAGAATACAAAGAAGTAGTTATTTACCCTTTTACTAAAATAAGCATCATTTTAAAATTCTCTGTAGCGTCTAAACCATGGGGAATATTAGAAGGCATGACCAGAGTTTGACCTTTAGTCGCAATGAACTTGTTTTCTCCAACGGTAATGGAGGCTTCGCCATCCAAAATGTATACCATAGCATCTCCAGGTGCAGAATGAGTGCTCACCGCCTCGCCTTTGGCAAAGGCAAACAATGTCAAGGTTAGCGTATCATTTTGTACCAAGGTAAGGCTGACGACGCGGCCATCTTGATATTCTACTAGATTTACCATTTCTAATGCCTTGCTGAATTCGATATTTTTGATGTATTTCTTTTCCATGATGTGTAATCCTCCACTTCATTTATTATTCTTAGCTTAAGTCTACAGGTTAATTTATCCTATTTCTGTGATAACTATCACAATTATTATTTTTTCCGTGTCATATTTCTATTTTAATTCATATATTATCTTGTGGTCGACATATAGCGAAGGTGCTTTATTTTCTCAAAGGAGATGGATAACGTATGTGTGGAATTGTAGGATGGATAGATTGGGAAAGAAACCTTGAAAATGAGGGTCATATTATGGCCAACATGATGGAAACGCTGGCAGCTCGTGGACCTGATGCATCAGGTATGTATTTAACAAAACATGCAGCATTTGGGCATCGGCGTCTTAGTGTAGTCGATCCAGAAAATGGAGCACAGCCCATGATTCGAGATAGAGGGCAGCGACGCTATGCAATAACGTATAATGGAGAATTGTATAATACGCCTGAATTAAGGCAAGCTTTAGAATCTCTAGGATATATCTTTCGTACCAATTGTGATACGGAAGTCTTGTTGACGGCATATATAGAATGGGGTCCTTCTTGTGTAGAAAAATTTAACGGTATTTTTGCTTTTGGTATCTGGGATGAAGCGGAGCAGACTTTATTTCTTGCTCGCGACCGTATCGGTGTCAAACCTTTATTTTATACGAGACAAGGCAGTAAATTTATTTTTGGTTCAGAACTAAAGGCATTGTTGGCCCATCCAGAGGTTAAACCTGAAATCGATAGCGAAGGCTTGGCAGAAGTACTTATTATCGGACCTGCCCGAACACCAGGGCATGGTGTATTTCGTAATATAGCAGAACTGCGACCCGGACACAGTATGCTGTATAGCGAAAAGGGCATGTATCTTTGTCAATACTGGGCGTTGGAAAGTATGCCTCATCCAGATGATTTTGATACCACTGCCGGCACCGTACGAGAGTTGATGCAGGATATTGTAAAACGTCAATTAGTTGCTGATGTTCCCGTTTGTACCTTACTGTCAGGCGGACTTGATTCTAGTGCATTAACAGCGCTGGCATGCAATACATATCGCCAGAAAGGACTAGGGGATATTCATACCTATTCTGTCGACTATCTTGATAATGCGCAATATTTTAAAGCAAACAGTTTCCAGCCTAATGCGGATGCTCCTTGGGTACAGCGTGTTTCCGAATTCTTTGATACTCGTCATCATAATATTATACTGGATACGCCTGAATTAGCAGGGAGTCTGCTCCAGGCTACGATTTCAAGGGATTTACCGGGTATGGCTGATGTAGATACCTCTTTATATCTATTTTGCCGTGAAATAAAAAAAGGTGCTACGGTTGCCTTATCTGGCGAATGTGCCGATGAAGTATTTGGTGGCTATCCTTGGTTTTATCGGGAAGATATGATTAATGCCTCCTGCTTTCCATGGTCGCCTAATTTAGATGTGCGTATGCAGTGGCTGTCTCCTGAAATGCAATCAGTAACAAGGGCTCATGATTATTTACAGGAACGCTATCATGAAGCATTAGCTGAAGTGCCCCGATTGCCTGGTGAGGATGCAAAAGATGCGCGTATGCGAGAAATATTTTACCTAAGTCTAACACGTTGGATGCCTACATTACTTGACCGTAAAGATCGTATGAGCATGGCCTCCGGCTTGGAAGTCCGGGTTCCATATTGCGATCACAGACTCGTTGAATATGTATGGAACGTTCCATGGCATATGAAAAATTTCCATGACAGAGAAAAAGGTCTTTTAAGGCAGGCACTGGTAGGTATTTTACCTGAAGATGTTTTATGGAGACGCAAGAGCCCTTATCCAAAAACACATAATCCTTCTTATTTGAATGCTGTACGCCAATGGGTCCTACAGATTTTAGATGATACTTCTTCGCCATTGCGAAGGATTGTGGATGTGGATAAAGTTCGTGCAATGGCTCAGCCTAATGCGGAAATATCAAATATACCTTGGTTTGGGCAGCTTATGACCAACGTTCAGTTATTTGCTTATCTGATTCAAGTGGACACTTGGCTGAGAGAATACAAAGTGCAATTGGTATAGCATACTGACAGTGGCAAAACATAAGGACACGGGTTCAGCTAAGCTAGTATTATAAAGTTTGATCATGACAAAACAAGAGCCAGGAGTTCGTAAGGTTACGAATTTCCTAGCTCTTGTTAGTGTGTCATCATTAATGCTGCTAACAGCCTTCTCGTGGCCAGCAGCCTTGTCGTGGCCAGCAGTCTTCTCGCGGCCAGCAGCTTTCTCGTGGCCAGCAGCTTTCCCGTGGCCAGCAGCCTTGTCGTGGCCAGCAGCCTTGTCGTGGCCAGCAGCCTTGCCGTGGCCAGCAGCCTTGTCCTGGCCAACAGCCTTGCCGTGGCCAGCAGCTTTGTCCAGGCCAGCAAAGTCTGGGAGAACAAGTATGACGAGGATTGCAGCCTATGCCAAACCCAGCTCCAATAGTTGAATGATACGTTTTTGCCCGAGATTCAGGGTCTTCTTCCCAATCCTCAATTTCAGGGTCTTTCCAATCCCGATAATCCATAAGTATCGCCTCCTGCCTTACATGAGTAGCATGGAAATGTATCTTATACATAATATGATTCCTGAGACATAAGAGTGATTTATTTAGATGACGGATATATTGGCCCTCGTGCTCTTCATATTCTTCGCGTCTTCGCGGTTCAAAAGGTTTTATTTTTTAAAAACCCAACAGCATTTTTCATATTGTTGAAATGGATAGGAAATCTTAAAGGATTCATGTATTATTTTAGCGAAGTATACAAGAAAGAATGTAAGGATGTGTTAATAAATGTGTACTGCATGTGATGAAACATACAAAATATTCACGATTGAACTTGTCACGAAAGATCCTGATAATACCAATATGGAATTATTTAAAGAAATAGCTCACAGATTGTTTCAAAATAAAGTAATATCTAATATTAATATCAATAATAATAAAGTCTATCATGCTGATAATAAGCAGGTATTTGGATTCGATATTCATCTGGGAAATCCAAAGAACCCGTCAACCATAAATCTTGCAAATGTTGAAAAAGCCCTTGAGGGTCTTGTCGATCAATTTGACGATTATTCTGAAATGCAAATTAGACTCAGCTAAATGATTCTATAATAAAAAAAGCATCCTTAGGGTGCTTTTTTTATGCGAAAAATAAACCACGTCTTGGTGAAACGTGGCTGCAAGAGACGTAATTCGGGAATTGATTTAATAAGGATTACCAATTATCAAATGAGCACCAAAATAACAAAAGGATGATGATGATGATGATAAACCAGCTGCCGCCCCAGCCATTATTATTTCCATTGAATCCAAAGCCCATGACGATTCCTCCCATTATGATCATGTTGTTGATTATTACATTATATGCTAACTACACATAGGAGGTGTCAGATTGAAAGCAATGGAGAATATCAGTAATAAGGCAAAATAGAAAAAAAGTTATGATCCATACTGTTGCAAAAAAATAAAATGTAAATTATGACTAACCAGTCATAATTTTGTCACATTTCCAAATTATAATAAGATTATCAAATTAAGGAGGGGTTTTCATGAAAAGCTTTGTTAAAAAAGGAATCATTTACTCACTAATCGGGATTATGCAACTTGGTATAGGGGCGTCAGTAATTGAAGCATCACCTAAACATGAGCAGCGAAGCCATAAGCAGCATTGGAATGACCGAGATCAGCGGGATCGTAAAATAGAGGAAGAAAGAAAGCGCCATGAAAGAGAAATGGAACGGCGTGATCATGAAGAAGAGTGGCAATGGAAGGAACGCCAGGAAAGGGAAAAAGATCATCATGAAGAAGTCATGAGGACACTCGGAGGAATTGCATTGCTTTATATCCTAACAAATAATTAAGAGATACATACGAGGAGGAGAGTTCATGAAAGGAATTGTAAAAAAAATAGCCATATACTCTATGGTTGGTATCATGCAAGTTGGTTTTGGTGCATCGATAATAGAAGCTTCGCCATTACAAAATAATCCTACTCCTATGCAACTAGGATATGACAGGCATGATCAAGGGCGTGATAGACATGATCGTGAACGCTGGGACAGAGAAAGACAGAGGCAAGAACGTCTTGAGAATGAACGGCACGAACGAGAAATGAAGCGTCGACCCCATGAGACGAGAAAGCAATGGCGTGAACGGCAGAAACATGAAAATCAACGTCATGAAAGAGAATTGCGTAACATCAGGGAGCATAGGTACAGATAAGCCCAAAGTCTGGTACTTTTCACAGATATCCTTGTTCTTGCCAGTAGATGATTTTCATAGCATTTTGAAAAAACCATAAAAAGGAAGCTGTAATATGGCTGACGAAAATCTATTTTTATGATAAGATGCAAGTATACATAACTAGTTTATGTTAGTTTATGCAGAAGGAGAATAAGGAATGCTTAAGAAAAATGTAAGAGTACTATTGACTGTTAGTATGTTAATCCTTGTGATACTAGTGGCAGGTTGTGGCGGTTCATCAGGAGTTAAACGGGTAGCTGGATTGAGTACGACAGAAACGGTAACCACTTTTTTTGACGCAGCTAAGAATAACCGTATGTCAGAAGCTGGTTTATATGTATCAAATGCTTCTAAGAATGATCCTAAAACCGTGTTAAAGTTTATGAAGGGACAATCCGGAATTCAAGAAATTAAGAATACAAATATTGTATCCATTAAGCAAGTTGCACAGGAAAGTAATTACGCAGCTGTTGTTGTAACAATTCAGGAGCAAAACACTGTCAAAATGAGTGTTAAGCCAGTGGGCCTGGAAAAAATAAATGGTGAGTGGTATATTGTAGATTTCGATCAAATCTATAATGGTGCCAAATACAAAGTGTTGCAGCAGCTGCTTGCCAATATATAATACACCTAAAACTCTGGTAAAATAGTGTATGCTATTCTACCAGAGTTTTTTGTAAAAAATAATGAACCACAAAGGCACAATGCCGCCGCTAGCGGCACACAAAGGAGAGCACAAAATATAAGTTATAAATAAACCCTTTGTGTCCTTTGCGTCTTTGTGGTTCGATTCGTTTTAAGGACGAGTCAGCCTTTTTCTTATATGCAATTGAAACTTTTGCTTTTCACTATACGATATTTTTAGTATAGTAATGAATGAGTTAATAAATAAATAGGAGTTGAATGCTGTGCATTTTACTTATTATATGCCAACTAAAATATTCTTTGGCTGTGGTGAGTTTGAAAAAGCTCCCGATTATATTAAAACCCTTGGCAAAAAGGTTCTGATTGTTACAGGGAAGTATGCGATGAATAAATATGGTTTCACCAAGAGGCTAGTAGATGGTCTTGCTGCTTTGGGCATTGAATCTATGGTATATGAAGGAATTAGTGCCAACCCTCTGGCTAGCGAAGTCAATGCTTGTGTTGAAAAATTTGCCGGCTGGCAGCCTGAGGTTGTAGTAGCCCTGGGCGGCGGCAGCGCCATTGATGCTGGGAAAGGTATTCTTCTTGGTTTATCCACAGGAGAAAAAGTGGAGCCTTATTTATTAGGCCAGTTACCGATTACTCATGTTGACATTCCTCTTGTAGCGATTCCGACTACGGCAGGTACAGGATCTGAAACCAATTGGGCGGCTATTTTAACCGACGAGAGCACTGGTACGAAGACTAGCTTCCGTCATAAAGGCTTCTTTCCTGCCATTGCTATCGTTGACCCACAATTGACAATGTCATTATCACCTGAAACTACAGTAGAGACAGGTTTTGATGTATTTGCTCATGGGGTAGAGACCTATATATCAAAAAGTGGGCTAAGTCCTTTGGTTGGCAGCAATTCGCTACAAGCGATACAATTGGTAGGACAATATTTGCCTCAGGCCTTAACAGATGGTCAAAATAGTACTGCACGTACTTATATGATGTATGCCAGTATGCTGATGGGATTCAATCTAGCTAACTCCAGCACTTGTCTGCCTCACCGTTTACAGTATCCGATCGGTGTAAAAACCAACAGCAGTCATGGCAGCGGATTAATGGCTCTCTTTGAAAGCTGGCTGGATTTGACCTATGAGATTTCCAAAGAGAAATTCAATCATATTGCAGAAGCATTACATGGCACCAGATGCTCTAATAAGAAGGAATTTATGAATGTTTATCGCCAATTTAGGCAAAGTATAAATATAAATCCTAGTTTGACGGATTTTTCTTTAACAAAAGCGGATGTGAGTTATTTGGCAAGTAAAGTAACAGGTAACTTGTCCAATGATCCGGCAGGGGAGATTCCGGGTATTATAGAGAAGATATATGATGGAGCGTTTTATAAATGAACCTTTTAGAGCAGACAATAATAAAGAAAGATAAAGCTGGGGACAAGGTTTTGCCCTATCTAATGGTATTGCGTCCGAAACAGTGGACAAAAAATTTGTTAGTGTTTGCTGCGTTGATTTTTTCCATTAAAACCGTATCTGTGGATATGTTGGTACAATCGGCTGTTGCTTTCATTTTGTTTTGTACGACATCAGGCTGTGTTTACATTATAAATGATTATATTGACCGAGAAGCCGATGGCAAACATCCGGAGAAATGCAATCGTCCCATTGCTTCTGGCAGATTACATCCGTTGGGTGCATTAGTATTTGCTAGTGTTTTATTATGCGGTTCACTTATAGCTGCATTTATAGCAGAGCCTTGGCTTAGCCTGTTACTTTTCGGATATTTTGTGGTGAATGTAGCATATTCTGTGAAGTTAAAACAGATTGTGATCATTGACATTATGGTCATTGCTTTTGGGTTTGTTTTGCGGGCCATAGGGGGAGGATTAGCTATTAATGTTTCTTTTACTCCCTGGTTTTTAATTTGCACCATGCTATTGGCTTTATTTTTAGCCATCAGCAAGCGCAGACATGAGCTATATTTGCTTAGTCATCATAAAGGTGAACACCGCAAGGTATTAGAACAATATTCTCCTGCATTATTGGATCAATTAAATAGTATTGTTACTACAGCGGCGATTATGAGCTATTCTTTATTTACCTTTACATCAGGCCATACTATTCATCTAATGTGGACCATTCCTCTCGTCATGTATGGAATTTTTCGCTATTTGTATTTAATTCATATAGAAGGACAAGGGGGAAGACCCGAAAAAGTATTGGTAGAAGATAGTCATATTTTAGGCACTGTTTTATTGTTCGCTGTTATGGTTGTGACTATTTTATATTACTTTGAGTAAAAATCCCAATGAAATTTAGTAGTGAGGTAATATATAAATGAAAGATTTACTATTAATTCTCATCTCCGTAACCATTGGTGCAGTAGGTCAAATTGCCTTTAAATTAGGTGCCATGCAAATGGTTCAAAATCCTGGTGTTACAATAATAGAAAAAATAAAATGGCCGATTGTGCTGGGACTATTTTTGTATTGTATTAGCACAATACTATGGATTATGGCTTTGAAAAAAGTAGAACTTAGCTATGCCTATCCTATGGTAAGTTTAGGCTATATTCTAGTGTTTATTGCCTCCTATTTTATTTTTCATGAACCCATAAACTGGCTAAGGATGGGTGGAATGCTCTTTATTATAGCAGGTATTACCTTAGTAGCCAGATCCTAGGAGGATGTTACATTGGATTATAAATATGCCGTAATACCTGTTATTGCTTGGTTTGCAGCAGGTACAGTTAAATTTATCATAAATTATATTCATTTTCGCAAAGAGGCCGTTACTTTAATTGGTAATGGGGGATTTCCAAGTACCCATACGACTGTCATTAGCAGTACCGTTTTTTTTATTGGTTTATCAGAAGGAATTAATCAGCCAATATTTAGTTTGGGGGTAGCAGTGCTTATGATTACTATGTTTGATGCAATGGGGATCCGGCGGGCATTAGGAAAACAGGCTGTGATGATCAATCAACATATCGTACCTCATCAAAATGCAAAACCATTAAGGGAGCGGCAGGGGCATACTTTCATTGAAGTATTGGGAGGCCTTGTCGTAGGATTTGTATTGGCATTTCTTTTTCATCGTGTGTGACAATTCAGTTGGGAGGAAATATATGTTAGGAAGCTTTCCTTTTATAGCAGGGCTAACTTTATTGTCCTTTATGTTCTTTATTTTAGCGCTGTCGGCTATTGGATTTGGAATGGGCGTATCTTTATTACCGATTCACTTATGGCTGTCAGCTGCTGGCAGTTTTCTCTTTATTTTTAGTGCTGGGAAGTTTTATAAAAAAGAAAACCAATGGAAATGGTTCCTTAGTATAGGGAGTCTATCTGTATTGCTAATGTACTTATTTATCCTGATAAGTGGTATGTTTTATGATATATCCTATGATGGGCAGGTGTATCATCAAGAAGCCGTCTTACAGCTGGTCAATCATTGGAATCCCTTTCAGCAGTATTTGACAAAAGAGCAGTCCCAGTCCGCCATGTTACTCAATCACTATGCAAAAGGGCCATGGATCTATGAAGCGGTCTTATATACGGTAACAGGGCAAATCGAACAGAGCAAAGCCTTCAATTTTCTATTAATCGCAGCGTCTTTTCTATTAACGTTTTCTGCGTTACAAAATAGCCAGAGATATAGTGTCAACCAAGCTATATTTTTTAGCTTGCTATTGGCTTTTAATCCGGTAAGCATTTATCAATCCCTAAGTTTTTACATCGATGGACAATTGGCATCTTTATTATTATGCTTACTGGCTCTGTCTTACCAAATGATCAGGAAGTATGATATATTTGTTTTGGCTGGTTTTATCATGAGCATTGCTTTGCTGGTAAATGTAAAATTTACCGGTATCGTATATGCCATTGCCTGTATGGGGTTACTAGGTGGGTGGCTATGGCTGCTAAAAAGACGAGAAAGCTGTTGGGACCTTGGGAAAACAGCAATTATCGCTTTCATTGTGGGGATTTGTGTTCTGGGCTATAATCCATACATAACCAATAGCCTATTTTATGGACATCCTTTTTATCCCTTATATGGTGCAGGATCAAAGTCGATGGATATTATGACCAGTAATTCCCCAAAGGGTTTTTTACAAATGAGTGGAATAAAGAAACTATATGTTGCTAATTTCTCTATGGCTACGAATCAGTTTGATATGGAAGAACCCGTGGTAAAGCCTCCTTTTCGTGTTACTCCACAAGAGCTTAGACCTTTCATTTATGGCGCGGATATTCGAATTGGAGGATTTGGTCCTTGGTTTAGCGGTATGCTGGTGATTAGTAGTCTTATCTTGCTATTATTATTCTGGTCTCCCAAGAAGGATACAGTTTATGGGGTAGGTTTGGTCGTGAGTATTATGATATCAGCACTCATCAATCCGGAATCTTGGTGGGCACGATATGTGCCGCAAATCTGGTTCGCCTGTATTTGCCTTGCACTCATTGCTTGGTCCAATCAGAAAAAAGCAATTCGTTATCTCGGAGGGATTCTAGCAGGAGCGGCTGTGATCAATCTGGCTTTAATTTCTTATCCCTATATTCTTGGCAATTATTACTGTACCCAGGCGCTAAGACAGGAATTAAAAGAGATTGCTGCATATCATAATCCGATCAATGTGTGTTTTGGCGAGTTTACTTCGAACTATGTGCGGTTTGCTCAAAACAATATTTCCTTTGTGGATGCGCCAGCAGATATTGCTGATATGAACATCGAGGTCATGAGGTACAACTATTTAACTGCTCCAGCGAAAGAACAATCATTAGCAGCTATTTTTGCAAAAGAAAGGATGGATGAACATGAATAATAAAAAAGGTATTGTAACAGCAATTTTTCTCCTGCTATTCTTTATCCATGTACCGGGATATGCTCAGACCCTCATGTATGTCCCCTTTGACAATCGCCCTGTAAGTTATGAATACGTAGTCGATACCGTAAAAAAGGGTGGATTTGATATTCTAGTTCCACCGGAAGACTCTCTTGCAGCCAGAACGAGAAGTGCAAATCCTGACCAACTATGGGAATGGGTTTTTGCTCATGCGAAAGAAGCAGACGGAGTCGTAGTATCGGCCGATGCACTGATCTATGGTGGACTGGTTGCTTCTAGAACTCATGAAATCAGTGAGGAAGTGCTGCTGGAAAGAGTGGCAAATTTTCAAAAACTAAAGGAACTGAATCCTTCTGTACGCTTATATGTATTTAGTACGATTATGCGCAGTCCCCATGCTTCCAGCGGCGGGGTAGAACCAGCATATTACGAGACCTATGGACCAGCGATTTTCCGCATTCACGCTCTCCAAGATAAAAGTGAAATGGAGAAGTTAAGTAAAAAAGAAAAGAAAGAATTAGAGACATTAAATGCGCAAGTTCCGAAAGATATTATGGAAGATTGGGTAAACAGGCGGGAAAAGAACTTTAAAGCAAATTTACAGCTTGTTTCTGCAGCAAAACAAAATATCTTTAATTACTTGCTGATCGGTCGTGATGATTGCTCCCCGCTGTCAAGATCTCATCAGGAGTCCAGATGGCTAGGGAAAGAAACAGCCGATTTATCTGCCAGTAAATACTCTTCTTTTCCCGGTGCAGATCAGTTAGGAATGCTCATGTTGACAAGAGCTGTCAATGATCTGACCTTTACCATACCTTCCGTCTCTGTGATCTATACCCAAGGTGTTGGTAATAAGACCATTCCTTCTTATGAAGATACTCCTGTTGGCAAAAATGTAAGAGATCATTTGTTTGCTGCTGGTTTTGTACCTTTGTTATCGGATAAAGTAGCTGATATGATTTTGGCAGTCAATACACCAGTAGATGGCTGGACCAGAGAAGCAGGCATGGAATCAAATAAAACAAAAGCCAGCAAGGGAACCCTTGCGTTTGTAAAACAGATTGAAAGCTATTTAGAAGCTGGCCGAAAAGTAGCGGTGGCAGATATCTCTTTTGCCAATGGTTCTGATAATGCCTTTATGAAGGAAATGACTGATAGTAAATTGGCGTCTCAGCTAGAATCTTATTCTGGCTGGAATACAGCCAGCAACACTATTGGTTATACCATTGGACAAGCTGCTTTTGCTCAGCGAATGGCAGCTGGCGACAAAAATAATCTCATTGCCGTTCGTCTTTTAGATGACTGGGCGTATCAAGCCAATGTGCGCAGCGATCTGATGAATGAAGTATTAATCCCTCAAGGAATCAACAATGTACAATTAAATGAAATGCGCCCCACCCTTACCCAAGATGCTGCCAAACGCATGCAGAATTTTGCTCAGCAAAATTTAAGTGAGTTCCCGTTGGAAAAAATAGAAGTATCCTTCCCTTGGAATCGCATGTTTGAAGTAGATGTGAAAGCGCAGTAATTGCTGAGGATATATCAAGAAAAGCACACACAACGAATGAATGTTGTGTGTGCTTTTTGTTGTGCGCCCAGCATGGGCGTTCAGAGTCGGGGGACGGTTCGTTGACTCTTATCAGTGCACCACCGATGCAGTTTTAAGCGGCGTTATCATTACAAAAGAGAGGAGACAGATTTTTAAAGGTCATGATTTTGAAATTTAAGTTAGTAGGTCAATGTCTAACTGAAGAAGAAGTATATCTTGGTTTGCGTCCAGAAAATTTATCGCTGCTTGCCGAGAAGAATGAAAGTGCGATCGCAGGTATCGTAGCATTAATCGAAAATATTGGTTCTGAGGCAATTGTCCACTTGCTGGTAGGGCAGGATAAAGCAGCTATAAAAATTCCGGTGCCTAAAATACTGCCGCAACTTGGTCAAACAGTATTTGTGACACCGGCAAGAGGCATTCTTCACATTTTTGCTAAAGAAACAGGTCAGTGCCTGCTTACCTTAGAGCGGGGTTTATGACCAGCGATCGGGAAAGTCACTAAAAAGTCCATCAATATGGTTGGCACAGCTAAAATCAAATTCTTCTTGGGTATTAATTGTATAACTGTTAACGCCGATACCTGCTTCATGGGCTGCTTCGATCCAATTCTCTTCGAGGTAGTGCCAATGTGGATGCAGATAATCGGCGTTTGTTTGTTGAATTAGGCTGAGAACATCAACGGGACGGTCAGCAAATAAGACTCCAGTTTTAAATTGTTGATCTACTTGTTTATTTTTACTAAAGATGGATGATAAAAAGAAGAGATGATAATGCGATTGTAAAGATCAAAATCCTGAGGAGTATTCTTATTGGCTTTCATAATGTTGATAAGTTGTTCTTCTATACCTTTGTAAATAACGGGACCATTTTTGATTTCAATATTTAACAGCAGAGGGGTAGTAACATACCAAGCGAAAAATTCTTGAAAAGTAAGGATGGCTTCGTTGGCAAAGGAAGGAGCAAACCAAGAGCCAAAGTCGAATGACTTGAGCTGCGCTAGCGTTAAGTCTTTAATCCAGCCGGAACCATTGCTGGTACGATCAATAGTATGGTCGTGACAAATGACCAATTGATGGTCTTTCGTTGCCTGCACATCCAGTTCAATGCCGTCTGCTTTACAGATGATAGCCTGGCGAAAGGCCGACATAGTGTTTTCAGGGGCATAACTCCGGGCACCACGGTGAGCATAAATCAACATAGTATGCCTCCTCGTATTATGATAGTAAGTTAATTAGATGTTTAACGCCAATATCCTTGTTCTTAAGCTAAGAGTCGGAGGGACGGTTCTTTGACTCTTTAAAATATAAGTGATACAATGTCCCTAAAACCAAAGAGGGAGAGATTTGCATGCCACGACAAAGTAGGCAATTAAGTGAAAGTAAAATCTATCATGTGATGATCCGGGGAAATGCAAGAAAGAATATCTTTCTTGATGAGGAAGACAAAAACCGTTTTATAGAGATTCTAAGTGAAAAAAATAAGGATCGAAAATTTGCTATATATGCTTATTGCTTAATGGACAATCATGTACATCTCCTAATCAATGAGGGTAGCGATGAAATCGGACGGATTATGAAAAGAATTAATATAAGCTACGCCTACTATTTCAATAAAAAATACGTTCGAACGGGACATCTCTTTCAAGATCGATTTAAGAGCGAAGGAATTGAAAATGATGCATATCTATTGTCGGCAGTAAGATACATACATAACAATCCAGTCAAAGCAGGGATAGTTAAAAAGATAGAAGAATACAAATGGAGTAGCTATTTTATTTTTACAGAGACAAAAAATCAAAACAATAGTATCGATAAGCGTTTTATACTCGAAATGTTTTCAGATGATATCGAGAAATCAACGAAGCTTTTTATAGACTACTCAAAAATACAGGATGATGGAAAGTTCATAGATTTACAAGAAGAGAATGTAGAAGAGAAAGCGATTCAAACTGAAAATCAAGCAAAAGAATTGATTATGCATTTTCTAGTCAAACATAATATCAATAGTAGTGATCTGAAAAATCGCCAGAAGGAAGATTTACGGCGAGATCTTATTAACACACTGAAACGAAAATCAAACCTATCAATTCGTCAAATTGCTAAGTTATTGGATGTAGATAGAAATATGGTTCAGCGTACAAAGTGAGTCTCGGAACCGTCCCTTGACTCTGCGAAATAGCTAAAAATAATTGATTATAAATAAAGGAATAATGTTATGTTTGGAGAATAAGTATTTTAAGAAAAATAATCTTAGTGCCAATAATTAGGTATTGAAGTAACTGGGCTAGGAAAGGAGGCTGATGCTGAAAAAGTTAGAAGGTTCTTCCCTAAATAAGTCGTTCTTTAACATTATATGAGGAGGAGTGAAGCTAATGGTTGATAGTAATAAGAAAAAATTAACAACAAATTTTGGTATTCCTGTAGCTGATGATCAAAACTCCATTACCACTGGCAGCTCACACTACACACTTTTGTCCGATACTCATCTAATTGAAAAGCTGGCACATTTCGATAGGGAAAGGATTCCAGAAAGAGTAGTCCATGCCAAAGGAACCGGAGCTCACGGTTATTTTGAAGTTACTCATGATATTACGCAATTTACCAGGGCTGACTTCCTTTCGCAAATTGGTAAGAAAACAGATCTTTTCGTGCGCTTTTCTACCGTTGGCGGTGAAAAGGGATCTGCTGATTCTGCGGCGTGACCCACGTGGATTTGCTGTGAAGTTTTATACCGACGAGGGAAATTATGATATGGTAGGTAATAATACTCCGGTCTTTTTTATCAGGGACGCTATCAAGTTTCCTGATTTTATACATACTCAAAAAAGGCATCCAGCGAAACATACAAAAGATCCTGATATGATGTGGGATTTTCTATCCCTTACTCCGGAATCCATTCATCAGGTGACAATTTTGTTTTCTGACCGGGGCACACCTAAAAGCTTTCGTCATATGGACGGGCACAGCAGCCATACCTATATGTTTTACAATCAGGCCGGCGAACACTGTTGGTTCAAATGGCATTTTAAAGCAGACCTTGGTTTCCAGACTCTTACAGATGCAGAAGCTACTGAATTAGCAGGTACAGACCCTGATCGGGCAACTAAAGATCTCTATGACAGCATCGAAGCAGGAGAATATCCTTCATGGACAGTATATGTTCAGATTATGACGGCAGACGATGCTAAGAACTATAAATTCGATCCATTCGATATCACAAAGGTTTGGTATCATGCAGATTATCCGTTGATTCCAGTAGGAAAAATGGTGCTAAATCGAAACCCAGAAAACTTCTTTGCAGAAGTTGAGCAGGTAGCATTCGCTCCTGGCAACTTTGTTCCCGGTATTGGGGTATCACCAGATAAGATGCTGTTGGGAAGGTTGTTCAGCTATCCTGACACACAGCGACATCGACTGGGGGCCAATTTTCATCAGATCCCCATTAATGCATCTAAAGCTGGTCTTACCAACAACTACCAGCGGGACGGTGTCATGAATATTGACGGCAATGGTGGTGCGGGACCGAACTATTATCCTAATTCTTTTGATGGTCCAGAACCTGATGCTCAATATGCAGTACCTGCTATCGATGTAACAGGCTTAGTGGACAGACATCCATTTGTTTTGTCAGATGTAGATTTTGTTCAGGCTGGTGAATTATACCGTCGGGTCATGAGTGATACTGACAGAAGCAACCTAATTTCTAATATATGCGGTAATTTAGGGCAGGCTCAAAAAAGAATTCAGCTTCGACAAACTGCATTATTCTACAAAGCCGATGAAGATTATGGTAAACGGATTGCCAAAACCCTGGGATTGGATTTGACTGAGGTAAAAAACTTAGCAGATATGTCTCAAGAAGAGAGGGTTAAGGCTACGATGTCTTAGGCTGGAAAAAGTATTCCATAAAACGAAAAGACATTTAAGAAAGAACATACAATGAGTGAAGTTGTATGTTCTTTTCTTGATTTATAGCCTGCTTCAATTCGGTGTTGAGCTTAATAATAAGATGAAAAATTTGTCTTAATTTAGAGGATTTTGGAGGTTTGAGGAGAATTATTAATACATAAATTCAATACCATTGAACGATCGGCAAACTTAGCGAAAGTTAAGGACGCAAAGCTATGGGACTAACGATTTTTATCTATGTCTGCCAGGTTGCTATATGAATTACAGTTCATGTAACAATCTGGTTTTTTTTATGGAAGGAGATGCGATAAAGAGTTTATGCAGCCGTCTCAACAATTAAAATGTAAAGGAGTTATTTTATGCGTAGAATACCTATTATTGCACAATTAGGAGGTATGTTCCTCACTTCTATTTCCTTTCTGCTTATACTGCTTGGATATACAGCATATCAGTATTCGACAGCAAGTGATACATATGAAAATTTAATTACACATACTTCCGCAAATATGCTCTTACTCACGAAGGCACAGGATGGTATGCATACTGGTATTGCTGAATTGCGAGGTTTTATGGCCTACTCGATTAGCAGCTATGAGCAAAATTCCAGAAAAGAATTTGAAGATAGCGTAAAAGACTTAAAAGTATTTGTATCTGGTGTGGAAAATCCAGAAGTGAAAACAGAAGCTGTTAAACTAGAAAAGATGATGGATGACTATAGTCTTAAAATGGGACAGCTTATGGATGCAAGAAAAGCTAACAGTCCTTCCTTCGATACGTTGCTTGCGGAAGGGAGAAATTTATCACAGCAGATAGACCTGCAATTTGATAAAACCTTTGATTTAGAAGAAAAATATTTAAAACAATCAACGGTTAAACTTATGCAGGAACAAAAAGATACTAAGAATTTGGTTGGAATTTTAAGTATGCTTGTTATACTGTTCGTTTGTAGTTTAGCATACTGGTACAGTAGGTATATGGCGAAACGCTTGCGTCGTGTTCGGAATGAAATGGATGCAATCAGTCATTTCGATTTAACAACTGCTGAGCAGCATGCTGCTGTTAATGATGAAATAGGTGATATGGTTACTGCAATGGCCCAAATGAAGAATGCTCTGCGCTCACTAGTGGGACAAATACGCCAAAACTCTGAATCTTTGGCAGCATCTAGTCAAGAATTAAGTGCAACAGTAGAAGAACAGCTGCGTGCAGCAGAAATTGTGTCCAATACCATAGCGGAAGTTGCGAGTGGGTCAGCTCAGAATACTACAAATATAACGGAGATGTCCGCTACGATTCAGGAACTTTCTGCAAGTACTGAGGAAATGAATTCGAACGCCTATGAAGTGAATGCGAACACTCAAAATGCTGTTGAAGAAGCAAGCCAAGGGATGAATTTACTGACTCAGATCGTTACACAGAATGATACTGTTGCAAAATCAATGATCAGTATTACAGAGGCGGCAAATTCCTTAGCAAAAGGGTCTGAAAACATTCGGGAAATCGTTACAGTCATTCAAGGCATTGCAGGTCAAACCAACTTATTAGCGTTGAATGCTGCTATTGAAGCTGCTCGTGCCGGTGAAGCAGGAAGAGGTTTTGCAGTAGTTGCAGAAGAGGTTCGGAAGCTGGCGGAGCAAAGTGCTGATGCAACACACCACATTGCTGAAATTATTAAAAAAATGACAGAGGACATTGATTATGCTGTCCTGCATGTAAGTGAAGGAAACCATGAGGTGGAAGCAGGAAAACAAGTAACATTCAACACTCAAAGAGGGTTTGAAGTGATTATTGATAAGCTTGATAAGGTAAAAACAGTAGTTGCACAAATAACGCATACAATTGAGGAAACAGCAAAGGGAACCCAAACAATGGTAGGGAATGTCCAAAATATTAGTGGTGTTGCAGAAGAAACTGCAGCAAGTGCACAAACGGTAGCCGCTGCATCCGAAGAACAAAGTGCCAGTATGCATGAGATCAATCATAATGCTGAATCCTTAGCAAAAATGGCAGAAGAACTCAATGAGATCATCAGTAAGTTTAAGTTATAAGTAAATGAAAATGAAAAACGGCATCACTAGACAAATTTGTTTAGTGATGCCGTTTTTTATACTTAGCCGATGTTTTCTTTTAAGCAGCTTTGCAGTACACTGGGGCAAAAGCCCGTACGTTTCTTAAAAAGCTTACTGAAATAATATGGGTCAGAATAGCCTACGCAAGCCGAAATTTCTGCTACTGAGCAAGCTGTAGTGGATAATAGTTCTTTTGCGCGGCGTATCCGGTAATCAATCAAATATTCATTTGGTCCCATCCCTGTATTTTTTTGAAATAAATAGGCAAATTGTTTGCTGTTTAGAGCATAGTGTCCGGCAAGCATTGGCACAGTAAGGGATTCCATGTAATGACTGTGAATGTATTCGATGGCCTGTTCTACAATTTCCTGTCCGCCTTCGTTGCGCCGGTTGTCAGCACTGGTTAGAATCTCATCCATAATACTGAGAAATAATGATTTAGCTCGCAGTTTTGGCAGTTTTCCCGGAGTTGTGCAGATCGTATATAGTCGATGCAGCAGATCATTGATGCGCGTGTTATAGCCAGCCTCCAACTCAAAATGAGCCAAAGCATAAGGAAAAGAATCAGCTGCACTATCATCAGTCTGATAATGTATGACCATAAAAGCCCATTCCGATCGTCCCTGCACCTCTTTATCTAATGACATATTTGGACCGGCATGAAAGACTTTTCCATATTCCATCTCATAAGGAACACCGTTGAAGAACATCCGGGCCCGCCCGCGCAATGGAAAAACAATTCCTGAAAACGGGGGAGTATATCGGCCAAAACATCTTCCGCCAGGAGGCACGACAGTTCTGGCTACATCAATAATACTAATATTGATTGTGGCATAATAATGGGCCAGTTCATTAATATTTACATTCATTTAGGGGTTGCCTCCCTTTTTCCTAGAAAGATAATTAGTTCTGTGCTATAATTGATATCGATTATCAATTATAGCTTTTTCATCCAGCGATTGTCAATGATTTATCTAACCTTATTCATTAGAGAATTTCTATCAGGAGAATAATTTATTTGGAAAAAATCCAGGATTCCTTGGAAATATATCCATTTACTCCTGCACTTGTACTTGCTATTCTATTTAATAAGCATTGAGATTAATCCTCATTTAGATTAGATGCTTAGCAATTATAACTACATATCAGGTCCACCCAGAGTAAAGTGCACGTAAAGGAGTCGAAGAAAATGAAAAAAATGTCCCGTACCAGAAAAAGCCTGCTATATGCCTTAATCGGCAGTAGTCTAGTCTGGCATGCACCGATAGTTTCCTATGCGGCGGAAGAAACACAGGAACCCGCCCCTGCCACCGAGCAAGCCGCCGAAGAACAAGCTGCTTCTACTGAAACAACCGTCGGACAGCGTGAATTTACACTGGAAGGAGTTGAAGTTACAGCCGATCGCAGTCAGGCTCTTCCTCCTGCTTACGCCGGAGGTCAGGTTGCCCGTGGAGCCAATCTCGGAATTCTAGGCAATAAGGATTTTATGGATACACCCTTTAACGTTACCAGTTATACTGCCCAGACTATGGAAGATAAACAGGCTGACACACTTTACGATGTTCTCATTAATGATCCATCGATCCGCTTCACCACCTCTGCTGGGCATAGCAATGAAAACTATATGATCCGAGGTTTAGAAGTAAATTATCAGCATCTCTATTTTAACGGTATGCAGGGATTGGCGCCGCAATACCATGTTCCGGTTGAATTCTTAGAACGGGTGGAAGTGCTTAAAGGTCCCAGTTCTTTTCTTTACGGTGGTGTAAGCACTTCGGTAGGCGGCGCCATCAATTTGGTGCCCAAACGCGCCGGCGAGGAGGACATCACTAACTTTACCACCAGCTATACCTCTTCGTCCCACTTAGGTGGCCATATTGATATTGGACGTCGGTTTGGCGAAAATAAAGAATGGGGTATTCGTTTCAACGGCGTTTATGCAGATGGTGATACTGAAGTTGACGGACAATCCAAAGAACGGTTACTGGGCTCTCTCGGGGTAGACTACCAAAAAGACAAATGGCGCCTGTCCATGGATGCATACGGCTCGCAGGAAAATTATGATAACGGAGCTACTTCTATGTATTACCTAGCCAACGGTTACGTAGAATCTGCTCCCGACGGTTCAACCAATGCATACAAGGGGACATCAGGGACGACACGGAATAATGGTGTCCTATTCAAGGGTGAATATGACATCCAGGACAATTTAACTGCTTATGCCGGTATCGGTAAATTATCAGCCAACGCAACCGGCTTCATCAACGGTAATCATGTTTTGAATTTAAAGTCCGATGGAACGGCAACGGCCCGGAATGTCTTCAAGCAAAACTTCTGGACTGACACCACTTCATCCGATTTTGGACTGCGCGGTGCTTACCAGACTGGTTCGGTAAAGCATCAACTTGTTTTAGGTGCAAGCTTCCAGGATACGGATTATTCCAATGCTTATAACCAAGGCAGCGGTAATTATCCAACGAATATTTATAACCCTGTCTCACTCGCCGACTACTTTAATAGCGTGGCGTCGCCAGCCAAGGGTAATAAGACACTCGTTACTAAACTTTCCAGTTATCTTCTGTCCGATACGCTTTCTTTTGACGAAGATAAAGTTCAGTTAACTTTGGGGGTACGGCGGCAAAATGTGGAACAGACAAGCTATAAATACTCCAATACCGCTGCTACCGGAACCCCGACTTCAAGTACCACTTATGACTCTGACGCCACTACACCGATGGTCGGCCTCATAGTCAAACCGTGGGGAGAATCGGTTTCTCTCTATGCCAATTATATTGAAGCACTTTCTCCTGGAACTGTGGTTGCTACAACGTATGACAATGCAAATGAAGTACTGGCGCCGTATAAAACCAAACAACAGGAAATTGGCGTCAAGTGGGACAAAGGAAATTTCGCCAATACCCTGGCCTTTTTTCAAATCAAAATGCCAAGCTATATGACTACTGATAACATTTATTCCTATGGCGGCGAACAGAAAAATCGTGGCATTGAATGGAATACATTTGGCAGCATAACAAAAAATTTCCGTGTTTTGGGCGGAATTGCCTATACTGATGGCGAACTGGTTCGTTCACGCATAAGCACAAATAAAGGAAAAACACCTTTTGGCGTACCTAAATGGACGATGAATGCCGGCGTCGAGTGGGACACGTCGTGGAACAAAGATTTAACCCTTTCTCTCCTGGCGGTATACACCGGATCCCAATACATTGATAATGCGAACACCATAAAAATCCCAAGCTGGGTACGCTATGATTTAGGTGCGCGTTATAAAACCACAATCAATAATGTTCCAGTCACATATCGTGCCAGCGTCGAAAATCTATTTGACAAACACTACTGGGCAGGTTGTTTCAGTAACGAGAATTATGCCACTTTGGGCGGCCCTCGCACCTTTAAATTATCAGCAACCTTCCAGATATAAACGAGGTATTTAACCATGAATACCACTACACTTGAGGTTTTTAAACGGCTAAGAGAACTTTTTGCCGGTACCGATAATACAACTCAAACTATATTGCGCATTCTAGCCGCCGTTTTCGGCGGCTATGCGCTTACCTCCAGCATGTTGGCGGCTTTGGTATTGCTGCTGCCCTGGGCAAAAGCGGATGCCTTGTTTTTTAGTGTGTTGTTTCCCCCTCTCTTTTACACTGGGGCACTGCTCTGGGCCTTTGCCGCTCCTACTGCCCAGCGCGCTTGGCGGAATTTACTTGTCGTTACGCTTTCTTGCGGGTTCCTGGCGCTAGTTGCTGCCTGGGTAAGATAAGGAGAAGTTATATGAATCAATCAAAAGAAAAGAGAAGCTTTACCCGGGGGATGAGTGAATTACACACTTGGGGTGGCCTGGTATTTGGCTGGCTGTTATTTGTTATCTTTTTTACCGGTACGTTAGCCGTATTTGAACAAGAGTTGACCCACTGGATGCAGCCTAATGTGAGGATCAGCGAGGTTGAGCCGGTTCAGGCGCTGGCATCGGCTGAAAAAAAGCTGCGGCAGCTTTCGCCAAAGGCGGACACCTGGATGATTGCTTTACCGCAACAACGTCACCAGGATCTGGAAATTACCTGGATAAAAGGCAAAAAAGCAGTAGAGAAGCATCTGAACCCTCAAAGTGGGGCAATCATTAAGACGCCGGAGACTGAGGGTGGTCACTTCCTTGCTCATTTTCATTTTGAGCTGCACAGCGGCAAGGTCGGCTTATGGCTGGTTACGTTAGCTTCTATGGTCATGCTGGCTGCACTTGTATCCGGTATAGCCATCCGCCGACAGGTCTTCAAAGATTTTTTCCGTCTTCGTTGGCGAAAAAACTGGCTGAATGTTCATACCATGACCGGAGTCTTCACCCTTCCCTTTGTCCTTTTAATTACTTATACGGGACTGACTGTCACCTTTTTAATGCTGCTGCCTGTAGTTCCTCAGGTATTGTACGGTAGTTCCTGGAAAGGACCGCAATCTGTTGCAGCTAAGAATTTTGAACGTCCCCGTGCCAATCTGCCGAGAGAATTAGTACCGTTGACCAGTCTTTTGCCACTAGCTGAGGCAGAACTGGGAAAAGGAAAAATCTCCTTCATCCGAGTCAGTAATCCCGGTGACCAGCAGGCGGTAGTTACTTTTTTTAGAACGATTGATGACACCGTTGTTGCAATCAGCAATAGAGCTATTTTTGATGGGGTTACCGGTGAATTGCTTGGCAGCCAGACAACCTGGAGTAAATATGTTCATATTTATCGTTCACTGGTCGGTTTACACATTGCCAGATTTGGCGGATATCCCATAGCTTGGCTGTATTTTGCCGCTGGTTTGATTAGTTGCATCATGATTGCCGCCGGCCTGATATTTTTTACCATCAAACGCCGCAGCCGCTATGCCCGTAATAGTCAGATGGCTCAATGGATGTATCGTGCCATTGAGGGACTGAACATTACGGCTATTATCGGTATTATCATTGCCTGCATTGCTTATTTGTGGGCTAACCGGTTACTGCCCTTTGACATCAAAGAACGGGCTGACGCCGAAATAACAGCGTTTTTCAGCGTATGGCTCATTACGTTGTTTCATGCATTTTTACGCCCTCCATTACGTGCCTGGATCGAACAGCTGCGTATCGCAGCAGGACTTTGCATCGGATTGCCAGCGCTTAACGCACTCACAACTAACGTCGGTTTATTACCAGCAATCGCTCGCAACGATTGGATGACTGTCAGTGTCGATCTAACAGCTGCTTCACTGGGAATTCTATTGGCACTCACAGCCTGGCGTGTTTCCTTAAAAGAAAGGAATAATGAGAAACTGTTGGAGCAACAATCCTCACTTAGTTCTAGTTCTGTAAATTTTCCTATAGAACGTACCCCTTTGCAATAAAATATTGGTTATGTTTTGTAAAGAGTAAATGTAATAAAAAGTACGCAGAATACGGTATTCTGCGTACTTTTTTTTACCTTGCAGTTTAAATCCAGATGCAAGCAAGTATAAGATAATATAATTAAAGATCAGTTGGATAGATCACTTAGTACCTGTATTTTTCTTGAAATGTCAATACTAAGTTGTTATAATCATTCCATGGGATAAGAATACGGATAAAAGAGGTAATCAGATATGATAACAATTACAGAAGATATTTTAAAAAGTGTTGAGAACTTTAAAGAAAAGTTACAGCAATATCATGAAGGCAAATTAGAAAACTTGAAAGCCTTTAGTTCTATTATGGGAATTTATAAAGAAGGACCCAAAGATACATATATGGTAAGACCCAGAATTGCTGGTGGAGTAACAACTGCAAATCAGTTGCAGGGGTTAAGCAAGATTGCTGAGAAATACGGTGTTGATATGCGTTTTACAACAAGACAGGACATTCAACTTCATTCCGTAAAAGTTGGGGATTTAGGCAATGTGCTGGATGACTTGTTACAATGCGGCTTAATTACACGAGGAGCGGGTGGTGATGGTGTAAGAAATGTTGCCTGTTCGCCTCTTTCCGGAGTCGCACAAGATGAGATTTTTGATGTCACTCCATATGTTAAGGCTGTTACGAATTTCATGATGACAGATCCTGTTAATCTTAAGTTACCAAGAAAATATAAGATTGCATTTTCAAATAGTTTAGAAGACACTGCGAATGCAACCATAGCTGATATTGGGTTTATTGCTAAAATCGTTGATGGTAAAAGAGGCTTTGAAGTATATGGGGCCGGTGGACTTGGTGGCAATGCTAAAGTGGGCATAAAGCTTGAGGATTTTATTGTGGATACAGAAGCATTATATTATGTAGAAGCAATGAAAAGAGTTTTCGCAAGAGAAGGCGATAGAACGAACAGACACAAGGCTAGATTGCGATTTGTTCTTTTAAGATTGGGAGAAGAAGAGTTTATTAAGATGTTTAGAAAAGAATTGGATGAATTAAAAAAATCCGGACAGGACTTAGCACTTCATATTGATTCTGAAGAAGAAAACGTGCAAACTACCCAGGAGAAACAATTTCCATGGGATAAGCAATATAAGAATGTAATATTCCCACAACAACAAGCAGGATACTATTCTGTATATATTCACCCTAAAAAAGCGACAATTACTACCCATGATCTAAATGAATTATTGGCTTTCTTAACAAAATTAGATTATAAGACATCAATACGTGTAACCTTAACGCAAGGGCTTTTTGTAAGAGATGTAAAAGAAAAAGACGTGCAGAATGTACTTGCGATAACGTCTAAATTTTCATCTATATTTAATATAGAAAATACAGTTGCATGCGTAGGACCTACGATTTGTAATTTTGGACTTAATAATTCTCATGAGTTATTAGACAGCATTCTGGAAACTTTTAAGGATGCACCAGAGGATATTAAGGCTGCATTACCAAGGGCATTTATCTCGGGCTGTCATAATTCCTGTGGACAACATCAAAAGGGGTTAATTGGATTTACTGGAAAAAGAGGTCGTACGGAAAAAGGAGTAATTCCAACCTATGCGATGTCTTTTAATGGAATAGTCGGTCCTGGTGCAGTACGATTTGGAGATGTATATGGAGATGTGCCTGCTGAAAAAATAGCAAGCCTTCTGGTGGATTTAGCTAATTTAAAAGTAAATTCAAAGTGTATAGGTTTTGATGAATTTATAAAAGAGAAAGAAGCAGAAGTAAAGGAATTAGTTGCTAATTACTCTTTATAAGGATTGGTAACAATAAGTGAGTGAGGCAACTAGGAGAAGCAGGACGCTTCACTAGCTGCCTCTTTCTTTATAAATGAACTAGCCAAGGAATATATATAGGGGCGATAAAAGAAATGAAGATAGCGGCTACAGCCATGGCTACTCCTGCCATAGCGCCTTGAAGTGCCCCTTCTTGGAGAATGGTGGCCGTACCTTGCCCATGAGAAGTAACTCCCATGGCTAATCCCCTGGCGATTGGATTTGTTATTTTACAGGAAGAAAGAAGACTAGGTCCAATGATAGAACCTAAGGTGCCTGTAAAGACTACGAAGGCAACAGCAATAGCTGGATCGCCGCCGGTTAGGCGAGAAATCTCAATCGCAATAGGAGCTGTTATGGATTTTGGAGCGATGGATGCAACGATAAGAGCATCAAGGCCACTAAATTTTGCCAGTAAAACAGCTGTTGTCAGGGTTGCCAGAGCGCCAAAGCATATACCAAATAGTATTGGAAACAAGGCTTGGAGCAGTACTGCGCGATTTAAATAAAGAGGCAAAGCTAAGGCCACGGTAGCAGGACCCAGCAAAAAGGTCATAATATCTTTACCTGGTGTGTATTGTTCAAAGGTAATGCCTGTGTAATGGAAAACAATTATAATGACTGTAGTACTTAATAATACTGGATTGAATATGGGATTTTTAGTGTGTAAAAATATTTTTCGGCTAATGAGATATAATATAACAGTAAGAAGAATCGTAAGAAAAATCAACATTGTAGTAGGCAAATTAGTCCGCTCCTCCCTCTTTTTCGCAAGATTTAGTTAGAAGTTGAACGACAATTCCAGTTGCAATTAAAGCGACTAAAGCGCTGATAACTAAAGGCAAGAAGAGAAGATGTCCTTTTTGAGTAAATAAATCTCCCCATTCCATGAGTCCGACAGCGATAGGAATGAAGAAAAAAGACAAATGTTTAAGTAATGGATTTGCGCCGAGAGCAAGCCATTGTTCTTTAATGATTCCCCCAGAGAGCAGCGCAAATAAAAGAAGCATGCCCAGCACACTGCCTGGTATTGGCAAGTGAAAGAACTCTACTGTCCACGTACTGATAAAATAAATAAACCATAATAAGAATATTTGCCCTGCTGTTTTTAGTAGGTTTTGCAATCAGTATCACCTCTTCATGTATGATGTACAAATAGTTTAAGTCTATAGTATATCGTAAATCGAGAAAAATGAGTAATAGAATTTAGGAAAATAATGCGTATTATATACATTCTAATTGGATTTAGTATATAATACTTCTATAACGTATATTTTTATTGAGGTGTAGTAGTGGAACAATTAATAGTATTCTTTCAGAATTTTGGGGTATTGGGACTCTTTATCATATCCTTTATCGAATCGATTTTCTCACCGATTTTACCTGACCTGCTATTAGTCCCTATGGCTTTGTCAGTTCCTGAAAAAGCGATTTATTATTCGATCATTGCGACTGTCGGTTCAGTATTAGGTGGAATTGTTGGATACTTTATTGGTAATAAGTACGGGATTATTGCTGTAAAAAAATATGTTCCAAATAAATACGTAGAGAAAATTAACGGCTGGCTGGAGCAGTATGGGGGATGGGCTATTTTTCTTGCTGCTCTGGCACCAATTCCTTATAAATTTGTCAGCATTAGTTCCGGTGTCTTTCGCATTAATATGGTAGTCTTTTTAATCGCTTCCGTATTTGGAAGAGGAAAAAGATTTCTCTTGGAGGGAATCTTGATCTTTTATTACGGTCCACAAGCAATTGAACTAATTAAGACTTACTCCAATACTTTTATGATTGGCGTAATCATCTTTATTGTTCTTCTTGCTGTGGCAATTGCTGTGATGAGAAAAGTTCCTCAAAGAAAATTAAGCTAATCATATCGTAGATCAATTTGTAGTTATAAACCAGCCTGCATTCATCCTGCAGGCTGGTTTTTTTATAAATAGAGAAAGATAAAAAGCAATAATAAACGCGAAGGTCACGAAGAAATGTGAAGAACGCGAAGGGATATTGATCTTTTCTTTATGCCTCCATAATGTTTTATCTTTTTAAAAGACGGGGCGGAATATTCATCTTAGTGTTCTTCGTGATCTTTGTGTCTTCGCGGTTCAAAAGGCTTTTTTCTTAGACGCTTTAGGGTTTTCGCAATTTTAGACTAGGATTCTACAGTCGTTTACCGTATACTGGTATTATAATATAATGGATGCTGAAATAGAGGTGGATACATGGAAATCGGGAAGACTCCTCAGACGCCTGGAAAGGTTACAGAAACTGCTCAAGTAGGGAATGCTCAACGATCTCAAGAAGTGAGTGAATTATCGAGTAGCAATCAATTGGTACAAAAGGATTTTCAAGTTAATTTAGAAGATAGTATAAAGACAAAGCTGGCGGACTTAGCAAAATCACTGCAAAATCGGGAACAATTACTGCAATCATTGCCAGAGGATATAAAGAAAATCGTCCAGCAGCTTTTGCAGCAAATGTCGTCAACAAAAGATGTATCCCAGGGGATGGATTACTTATTAAAAGCACAAAAAAATATCGCAGAGCAGCTCCACAACTTAGGAAATAGCTTAGAATTAGCTCTAACCTTGCAGCAGGATAAGTATCAAGATATAAAACTTTTTTTAAATAAAGTAGCAGAATTTCTAAAAGGGCAAGATGGAATGTCCCCTGATCAATTAGCCAATCAATTGCTGTTATTAGCAAAAGAAGGAACGGTTTTGGTTCAAAGCAATCTTAAGCAGGCTGTAGAACAATTTTTACAGCAGCTCTCTTCAAAAAAACTGCAGCAATTCGGCAGCGATAGCCAAGAAAATATAATATTGCAGCTAGCTAAACAGTTAACTGGGAGCAGCAGTTTATCACAAGGTGATGTAAAACAGATCGCAAAACAATTATTGCAGCAAATTATGCCAGAGAATATGAGTCAGCTTACGGAAAATGACCAGAAGGCTGTTATCCAATTGATGAAAATGTTGGAAAGTAAGATACCGCTGACACAGCAGCAAGCAGCAGAAAGCGGCTTGCCCGATCTACCTGAGATCTGGTCAGTTGCAAAAGCGGTGGATGCTCAGCAATTTAAGGATATTGCACCAAAGGTTCTTCAGCAAGCTGCAAATGCATTAGAGGATCTTCTACAGGAGATGAAAGCATCGCCTGACAAAAGTGCGGTGGCTGCAAAGCTAGAAGCTTTTGGGCAAAGTTTGCCGCCGGAAATTGGCAAAGCGGTGCAGCAGCTCATTAAGCAGGGGATAACAGAACAAAGTCTAGTGACCTTAGGTAAAACTCTTGAGAATGCAGCGCTATTAAACGGAAAAATATCGGAACAAGTCAAAAACCTTGTATCAAATTTGGCCGAAAATATGACGGCGAAATCTTTGGCATCTCCAGCAGCAGATTTACTGGCGCAAGTTGCAAAGCAATTAGCAGGGGCCACTACAACGATTGAGCAATTAACAACACTTATGAAGCAGATTAATCAACAGCTGTCTTTCAATCAAGGGAAACTATTGGAGAAGGCTCAGTCTGGATTAGAGCAACTAACAAAGACCATGGAGCAAAATATACCCCAAGCATTGCAGGATATGGCAGCTAAAAGTAAACTGCCTGAATTATCGAAAATATGGGTGTTATTAAAAGCTGCAGGAGCTGAGCCATGGCAAAATGCGGATTCACAAAATTTGCAAAGGTCGGCAAGTATCATAAAAGAATTAGCTCATTCTCTGTATAAATCAATCGCCGGTGAGACGGAAAGACAAGTCGATCATAAAACATTGTCCTTTTCCGTACCACTCTATTTTGCCGATGGAACATCCTACCCTACTCATATTCATATTTATCATCAAGAAAAAGAAAATAATAATCAGGGTACAAAACGACAATTTGAGACATGGATGAGAGTAAGTGTGGATACGCAAAATATTGGTATTGTGGATAGCGTATTTCGTTTATATGAAGAAAATAAATTAGATTTGCGAGTCATCTTTCCTGATACGGAAGCAATTAGTGAATTTAAGCAAAGCTTGCCAGACATTCGAAAAAGTATTGAGGATACGACTCTTACACTCACAAATATTATGATTAACAAAATTTAATTTTCACGTAATATGTGAAAAATGGTTGTTTTCTGGAAAACAGAAAACAACCATTTTTTAGATTGTGAAATCACCGAACAAAGTTGATTTTGCTGGAAAGTGAGTAAGGATCAGGCTCCGGCAATGGTAACGATTTAGAATTAAGTAAGTTAAAAAAGTAACATTCTACATGAGAATTACTTCACAATTACATATAGCTAAAACGCATGGGTTCGATTACTATAAAAGATTTTACCTCCTGTATTTTCTGTTGTAAAATAAAAAACAAGAATTGTCCGATTAAATACTAAATTCACTAAATACAGTTTATTTTGGCTTTTTGCAATATTTAAACAATATTGTGGAAATATATATGCAAGTGTAAAATTCCCCGTAATTTCACAGAATATAATAGGAGGTGTATTTATTTGAAAATTATAGTTCTTGTCAAACAGGTTCCCGGAACTGATTCGGTCAAATTAGATCCTGTAACCGGTGTCATGGTGCGTACTGGTAAAGATACGATTATTAACCCCTTAGATGAAAATGCATTGGCTGAGGCAATTCGAATTAAGAATACCTATCCTGATGTCAAAATCACTGCTGTTAGCATGGGGCCAATCTCAGCAATGAAAGCAATCAAAGAAGCAATTGCAATGGGGGCTGATGATGGGATTTTAGTATCAGGCAGAGAGTTTGCTGGTTCCGATACCATTGCAACAGCCAAAGTTATTGCTGCAGCTATCAAGAAGACCGGCGATTTTGATATGATTCTCTGTGGAGAGCGGGCTACTGATGGCGAAACTGGTCAGACCGCCGCCATGATTGCTCACTACCTAGGGGTCCCTGCCCAAACCTATGTCTCTGCCTTAGAAGTGTTAGAAGATGGTGTTATTGTTAAACGTACTGTTGAGAGTGGTTTTGAAAGAGTTCAAGTTACTTTCCCAGTATTAGTTTCTGTAAATAAAGATATTAGTGATACAGGATTCCCTACATTAGACGGTAAGTTGAAAGCAAAGAAAGTTGAAGTTCCAATGCTTGGGAATGCCGAACTTGGTTTTGATAAAAGTGAGCTTGGTCTAACTGGATCACCAACTCGCGTGGTTAAAATTTTCAGCCCTAAACTATCTCGGGATACGATTATGGTTAAAGCCAATGCGACAATGCAGCCAATTGATGAATTGATGTCGTTCTTAGTTCAAAAGGATGTTTTATAAAAGGAGGTAACAATAAAGATGTCAATGTATGTAAATTGCAGCATAGCAGAAGCTAAGAATCTTTCCGACTTTAAGGGTGTATTTATACTAGGTGAACAACGGGATGGTAAAATTCAAGCCGTTACTTTTGAACTCTTAACTTGGGGACGGGGCATTGCCGATGACCTTGGCTGTGAACTTGCCTGTGTACTACTAGGTGATGAAATTGAGAATATGGACGAAGTCATTCTTCGTGGTGCTGATAAAGTATTTTTCATCCAAGATCCTATTTTCAAGAACTTCTTAACCCAGCCTTACAGTAATGCAATTACTCGTTTAGTGAATGAAGAAAAACCAGAAGTTATCATCGCTGGTGCAACAACTACGGGCCGTACGGTAATGCCTTTAGTTGCAGCTAAAACCAATACTGGTTTAACAGCTGACTGCACAGAACTTACTGTCGATCCTGATACAAAGCTGTTATTACAAACTCGTCCAGCGATTGGCGGCAATATTATGGCTACCATTAAGACGCCTGATACACGTCCACAAATGGCAACCGTACGTCCAAGATCTGCCAAGCAATCTCCTGTAGATACTTCTAGAACCGGTCAAATCATTGTTAAAAATTATGCAGGTGCAACAACAATGACAGTTGAAAAGTTCCTGGAGTTCATAATCGATACTACGCAAGCAGTAAGTATTGAAGAAGCAGATATCATTATTGCCGGTGGCAAGGGAATGAAAAATGCCGCAGGTTTCAAATTAATAGAAGAATTGGCAGAGCTAATGGGAGCTGCTGTGGGTGCTACTCGTGATGCAGTTGAGCTTGGCTGGTCTACGTATCCCCATCAGGTTGGCCTATCTGGTAAGACCGTGTCTCCTAAACTAATTATTGCTGCAGGTATAGCAGGTAAAATTCAATTCTTAGCAGGTATGCAGACCTCGGATGTTATTGTGGCAATCAATAAAGACCCTGAAGCACAAATCTTCAAAGTGGCCGACTTCGGTATTGTGGGCGATGTATTTGAAGTGATGCCTATGCTGATTGAAACAGTCAAAAAAATAAAAGCGAGTGCATAAGGAGGTAGGGGTAGTAATGCAATTTAACAAAATAACAGAGAACATTATTAAACAATTAGAAGCAATTCTAGGTAAAGCCAACGTAGTTGTAGATGAAGAAAAAATGGAAATGTACTCTCGTGATGAAACATCTGATAAACTTTGGGAGAAAATGCCTGAAGTTGTTATAAAACCGGAAAATGCCCAGCAGATTGCTGAAGTTGTGAAGCTGGCAAATCGTGAATTGGTCCCCATTACGCCTAGAGGCGGCGGTTCTGGACTTGCAGCAGGTGCTGTTCCACTCCATGGTGGTATGGTATTATCATTAGAAAAAATGAATAAAATTCTAGAAATCGACAAAGAAAATTTATTCATGGTCTTAGAGCCTGGTGTTACAACAGGAGAAGTGCAAAAAGAAGCGAAAGAGTTAAATCTCTTTTATGCTGGTGATCCTTGTTCTGCAGAATCTTCCTTCATTGGGGGCAATGTTGCAACAAATGCTGGTGGTAACAAAGCAATTAAATACGGTGTAACAGGACGTCATGTATATGGTTTAGAAGTGGTTATGCCAGATGGGGAAATCGTTGTTTACGGTGGCAAGAACGTAAAAGATGTTACTTTCTATGATATGGTACATTTAATGGTTGGCTCAGAAGGTACGCTAGGAATTATTACAAAAATCTGGCTGAAGTTAATGCCATTGCCTCAATATGTTGCCGATTTATTGGTTCCTTTCCCAGATATGCAATCTGCTATCAAAGTAGTACCTAAGATTATGACTGCTGGTATAATCCCGACTGCTGTTGAATTTATGGATAGTTTGTCGATTAAAGCAGCGGAATTGTATTTGAATAAAAAGCTGCCATTTAGTGATGCAGGCGCATACATTATCTGTGAAGTGGATGGCAATACTGAACTGCAAGTACAAGAAGATTATGAAACCATTGGAAAGCTATGTAAAGAAAATGGTGCGCTGGAAGTATTCGTAGCAGATAATATTTCGACACAAGACCGCATTTGGAAATCACGTAAAGCCTATGCGGAAGCACTTCGTATGCTGAGCCCAGTATATTGCATGGAAGATATTGTAGTGCCAATTGCAAACATTCCTGCAGCCCTGGATGCGATTGAAAAAATTGCAGCAAAATTTGAGTGCAAAATCCCTAGTGCTGGACATGCTGGTGATGGAAACATTCATGCCACCATTTTGCGTGAAGATCGTGATGAACATGCTTGGCATGATTTGAAAGATTCTGTTTTAGCTGAAATCTATGATGCTGTATATGCTCTTGAAGGTAACTTATCAGGGGAGCATGGTATTGGTGCAAAACGTATATCAGCCATGTATAAGCACATGACTGAAGGACAAAAGAAAGTCCTAAAAACAGTGAAAGAAGCTTTTGATCCAAATAACATTATGAATCCTGGAAAAGTCGTACTACTTGGTACAATTGCTGAATCATAAGCAAAAGCAGTCTAAGTCTCTTATCCTGAGATTTAGGCTGTTTTCTTTCTTATAACATCAAAAATTATAACTTTTGGGACGTTGAGCACAGAGAGCACTGAGTACTAAGAAGACACAGAGCGGGTCTTCTTATCTTTATCAGCCATAATGTAGATTGAAAATGTATAAAAGTGTGATACAATAATAAAATACTAAGTTTGTCAGTAGCAGGAAGGATGAAATAGGTTGTTTGATTTTTCGTGTATGAGTTTAGAGCAGTTAGTAATACATAAAGTAGGGAATAAGTTGCGGGATGAAGGTGTTTTTCTTTCACCAAGTTCTTATGATATGAAAGATGGCAATGTAGAGGAACTGTTGCTAAAATATTTT
The DNA here is from genome assembly GCF_000271485.2 of Pelosinus fermentans DSM 17108. Lineage (NCBI taxonomy): Bacteria > Bacillati > Bacillota > Negativicutes > Selenomonadales > Sporomusaceae > Pelosinus > Pelosinus fermentans. The sequence continues at coordinate 3,656,797 of NZ_AKVN02000001.1, read as the reverse complement.
TTATCATCCTTTAAAGAAAAAGTATTGTATAAGTTTTTCCATGAAACAGATATTCATTTGAACGAATTATACATGTATGTAAGCAGTATTTTTATAGAACCTGAAACTTTTTATGAACAATCCATTAGTATCTTAAAACATCTGTATGAGAAATCTTCTCATCCGCAAATTAAAGGCGGAGAATTCTATATGGCGTATTTTAAAGATTGCATAATCAATGATCAAAAAGCTGATGGAATTGGTATTTTTAAAACAGAAAAAAAGGAAACCTACTTAAAAGTTACCAAATATGCAGATGAGTTTATGATTGGCAGTGATAAAGGGATCAACGTTAAAAAGCTGGATAAGGGATGTATTATTTTTAACGCCAATTCAGATGATGGCTATCGGGTTGCCATTGTTGATGCAGTAAATAAAGGCGATAATCAAGCTTTATATTGGAAGGATGAATTCTTACGCTTGACCAATGTGCAGGATGAATACTTTCATACGGAAAATTGTTTGCAGGTGTGCAGAGATTTTGCAGAAAATATTTATGGTGAAATATATCAGGCCGATAAAAAGGATCAGGTAGTGTTTGTCAATGAAGCAGTCGCGTATTTTGATAAACATAACCAATTTCATTTAGAAGAATTTGTACAATCTGTTGTAAAAGAGCCGGAATTAATTGAGCAGTTTATAGAGCATAAACAAAATTATGAGACAAATCAAGGATTTGTGCCTGCAGAAGGATTTACGATTTCCACTCCTGCAGTAAAGAGCGTAAAAAAGAAATTTAAAAATATGATTAAACTAGATACTGAAATTGAAATCAAAGTAAAAAGCCCTACAACAGAGACTGGCAATATGCAGTTTATTGAACGAGGTTTTGATGATGAAAAAGGTATGCACTTTTATAAAGTGTATTTTAATGAAGAAGAATAAGCTAAGGGAAATGGGGAGAATATAAAATGAATTCTAAAGCTGAGTTAGTTGAACTCATTCAGCAATTGCCAGAAGAAAAAGTTGCCATTGCTATTACTCTAATCAAAGAACTGCAGGATAAGACAGAAAGTAGTGAGAAAACTCCAGATCCTATATTCGATTTGATGAAAGCGGTTATATATGCTATGAATAATAGTTTATATGATTTATCCATAGAAGCTGGACGTAAAGAAGAAAAGGTACTGGCTAATCGTTTGGAATCCTATCGTAAGAGAGTTTCAGAAGCTTGGGAAGTTTATAAAAAATAGCATTACCTCAACCTGTAAAAGGCTTTATCTGCAAGATAAGGCTTTTTTCTCAGTGTTCTCTGCGCCTCTGCGGTTCGGTTTACTTTCTATGTTTTAAAGGACGCGTAGCGTTTTTCTTATGGATATAGATGGAAATAGTATGAATTGTTACATAAATCAAAATAAACACACAATTACAACACGGTTAAAACACAAACAAAACAAGTTCGATTGTATTGTTTGGTATAACAACAAAAGCAATTCATTCTATGGGGAAAAGCTAGGAATTGTCTGTCAAATAGCTGTAGTACAACTTTTATTTTGAATAAGACAGGTTTTGGCATGATTATTGCAAGAATATTAAGAAGATAAAAATATAAAAATACATGCGAGGGCACAAGATGGTTGGTGTGGTAATTGTTGCACATGGATGTTTCGCAAGTGCCTTGCTTACTACTGCAGAAGAGATTGCAGGGAAACAGGAACAGGTTATATCTCTTAATTTTACAACGGGTGAAAATACAGCTGATTTGCAGCTGCGCATTAAAGAAGCCGCAAGAAGCGTAGACACTGGTCAAGGTACTATCATATTCGTTGATTTACTAGGAGGAAGCCCTTATCAGGCAGCAGCTATAGTGGCAATGCAGCAGTCAGGGATTGAGATGGTTGCAGGTGTAAATATGCCCATGCTGTTAGAAATATTACCTGTCAGGAATGATAAATTGATGAATGTAACAAATGCCGCCTTAAAAGGAGGTCATGATGGCATTCGTAATTTCGATATCATGAAGTAACCATAGAAGAAGGAAGAGATTAGGTGGGAATTGAATTAGTAAGAATTGATGATCGTCTCATTCATGGTCAGATTGTTATGGCGTGGTGTAAGACCATGCCAATCGAACGTATTGTCGTGATTGATGACGAAGTGGCGTTAGATTTCATTCGTAAGATGCTTCTCGAAACCGTAGCACCTCCTGGTATCAACGTTTCGGTTTTAAATGTGATTCAAGGGGTAGAAAGCTTGAAAACGGACACTTTTGCAGAAGAAAAGTTACTTTTATTAGCTACCAACCCAACTACTATATTGAATTTAGTAGAAAATGGCTTAGCGATTAGTAAGGTCAATATTGGCGGGATGAGTTTCAGTCAAGGCAAAACCCCGGTGACAAAAGCTGTATCGATATCTGATACTGATAAACAGGCTTTTAAAGAGCTTCATGAACATGGTATTGATTTGCAGATTCAATTATTGCCTCATGATATTCCACTAGACCTTATGCTCGAGATAAATTAAGGGGTATCCACTGCTATTGTAGTGTAATAATATATTTAACAAAAAGAAAGGTTGTGTAAAAAACATGGAATTCAATTTACAAATTAAAAATCAGGCGGGGTTACACGCTAGACCAGCGGCTATGTTCGCACAAAAAGCTTCTTCCTTTAAATCCAACATTTTAATATTTAAAGATGGGAAAAACGGTAATGCAAAAAGCATCATTAGTATTATGGGATTAGGGGTAAAAAAAGGGGATACGTTACTTGTCAAAATTGATGGTCCAGATGCTGCTGAGGCAGGTGCAGCCCTGAAAAAATTAGTGGATGACAAATTTGGGGAAGAGTGATACTATGTGGAAAATAAAAGGAATCGCAGCATCAGCAGGAATTGCTATTGGAACAATTGTGCATATGCAAGAGGCGGTACATGATTTCTGTCGCTTGGTAGATGCATCACAGGCCCCAGCTGAAAAAGAACGTTTTTATACAGCGCAGCAGGCTGCTGAAAAAGAACTAGAGATACTGCAAGAACGTACAGCAATCAATATGGGAGAACAGCAGGCAGAAGTTTTTGCTGCTCATAAGTTAATGGTCACAGATCCTTCTTTTGTTGAAGTCGTTTTAAATCATATTGACAATCACCAGGCTAGCGCTGAAGCAGCAGTAGAAGATGCAGCTAATGAAATTGCTGCGATGTTTGCTGGTCTTGATAGTGAATATATGCAGGAGAGAGCAGCTGATATCAAGGATATTGGCAAACGCTTAGTACGCATATTGCAGGGTGGTACAGCAGAAGTTAACTATACAGGAGTTTTGGCAGCTCAGGATTTACTGCCTTCTGATACTGCTGCTCTTGACTTAAATTATGTATCAGGTTTTATTACTGCGCTAGGAGGAAAGACTTCTCATAGCTCCATTTTGGCTAGGGCAGCAGGTATACCCGCTGTTGTAGGGGTTGGCAGTGCATTAGAGAAATTAAATAATGGAGATAATGTGATTGTTGATGGACATGTGGGAGAGGTCTTAGTAAATCCTGAAGAGGATATACTAAATGACTATCGCTTGCGTATTAAAAAAGAGCAGGAGAGAGCTGCACTTTTAGCATCTGTTGGCCATCTGCCCAGCGAGACATTAGACGGTCATCATATCGAGTTAGCTTGTAATATTGGTACACCTGGGGATATGGAAAAAGTAATTGCTGCAGGTGCAGAAGGTGTTGGCTTATTTCGTACTGAATTCTTGTTCCTGGATAAAACCAGTGTGCCAACTGAAGAAGAACAGGTAGAATCTTATAAAGCTGTACTTGCAGCAATGCCTGATAAAAAGATTGTCATTCGTACTCTGGATGCTGGTGGTGATAAACAGCTGCCTTTTATTGGCGGATTGCCAGAAGCGAATCCGGCCCTTGGGTTACGAGCCATCCGCTTGTGTATGGTGTACCAGGACGTATTTAAAACGCAATTGCGTGCTTTATTGCGCGCAAGTGTAGCAGGAAATCTGCATATTATGTTTCCTATGATTGCTACCGTTGATGAACTGTTAAGCGCAAAAGCATTATTAAACGAAGCTGCTAAAGAATTAACGCAAGAAGGAATTCCTTATAAAAGCGATGTGGCAGTAGGGATTATGGTTGAGGTCCCTGCAGCAGCTGCGATTGCAGATATATTGGCAGAAGAGGTTGACTTTTTTAGTATTGGCACGAATGATCTTGTTCAATATACAATGGCGGCAGATCGCATGAATGAACATGTAGCATATCTGAGTGATTATTTTCAACCGCCAGTCGTTCGCTTAATTGGCAATGTTGCTAAAGCTGCACAAAAAGCTGGTAAATGGGTAGGTATGTGTGGTGAGATGGCAGGAGATCCTTTAGCAACTCCATTATTAGTGGGACTTGGTTTAACAGAATTATCCATGAACGGGCGTGCCGTTCCTGTAGTGAAGCATCGTATACGTCAACTTGACATAAAGCAGACGCAAAAATGGGCTGATGATATATTAAGCCTGCGTACTGCATCTGATATTAAGAAAAGATTAGAAGAAATAGCCTTACAATTTGAAATTTAATTACATTCTAAGGAAAGCAGGGCGGAGCGCAGTCTTCGCCCTTTCTGGAGAATTAGCAAGAAAGAGGTGGAATGTGTGATGTTAAAGCGTATTGCTGTCATGACTAGCGGCGGTGATTCTCCTGGTATGAATGCAGCTATTCGTGCTGTTGTTCGTGTAGCTATTCATGAAGGCGTAGAAGTATGGGGAATTTACAATGGCTATGCAGGCATGTATGAAGATAACATGGTAAAATTGGAATCTCGCTCAGTAGGAGATATTCTGCACCGGGGGGGAACTTTTTTAGGAACTGCGCGTTGTGAAATTTTTAAAACGTTGGAAGGACGACAAAAAGCTGCCGAAAATCTGAAACGCCGAGGAATCGAAGGTGTAGTTATTATCGGTGGCGATGGATCTCTTACAGGTGCTCAATTGTTATCTGAATTAGGCATTGCTGTAGTTGGCCTGCCCGGTACAATCGACAATGATATTTGGGGGACGGATTATACCATTGGCTTTGATACTGCTATTAATACAGTCGTAGAAGCGATTAATAAGCTGCGGGATACAGCTTCTTCACATGGACGGGTAATGGTTCTTGAAGTAATGGGACGAAACTCAGGATGGATTGCTATGACCGCTGGACTTGCTGGTGGTGCAGAGCAGATACTGATTCCGGAAATGACTGTTAATCTAGATGATCTATGCACCAAGTTAAGCAAGTCGCGGGATGCAGGGAAGAAATATAGCATTGTGGTTGTGGCAGAAGGTGTAGGCAGTGCTGTAACCATTGGTGAGAAGATTGCTAAGGATACGGGTCTTGATACCCGCGTATCCGTATTGGGGCATATACAGCGAGGAGGATCTCCGAGTGTATTTGATCGTATTTTAGCCAGTACACTAGCAGAACATGCAGTGATGGCCCTGATTTCCGGTATATCCAATGTATTATTCGGTTCGAAGAACGGTGCAGTTGTTGCAATTGATTTAGTTGATGCCATTGGGCATAAACGGACAATTGATACCTCTACATTTCGGCTGGCAACATTACTGTCCAAGTAACAAAGACAAGAAACTGCGGGTTAGAGTTAGAGTCCTAATAACATAAATTGATCGTCTGATAAAGCGATAAAAGCATCGGTATATAAAAACCATGCTTTTATTTTTTTAGTATCAGAGTTTATAAGTTTTGTACGTGAAAAAATATAATTAGGATGCTTGGTGTGAAAGAGAGCAAGGAAAGAATGATTGAACCGCAGAGACGCAGAGTGCACTGAGGGGGATATTCTAACTCTAATCATAATTTTTCTCTGCGTTCTCTGCGCCTCTGCGGTTTGGTTCGCTTTATATGTTTTTAAAGGACGCAAAGCGTTTTTGGAATTAGCAAATCATAAAAAATTTGTATTACAGATTATAACGTTTTATAATGTACTAGAAATGAATAGTAGTCCACCAAGCCTAAATCCATGGTGCTCTTGTCGCGATATTCATCCCATAGCTTTAGTCTTGGCGGACTACTAGCTTATGCTGTCTTAAAGGAGAGCGAAAAATGAAACGTCAATTAAAAATTTTAGAAATTTTAGATGAATTATGCACGAAAAAACTAGATAAGAATATGATGCAGCAGCATAAACCATTAGGTTTTACAGCAGAAGAAGTGGCAATTTTAGCGGGATTTTCTCGTAGTAATGTCAGCAGTGATTTAAATGCCTTACATCGGGAGAAGTTAGTAGTAAAATTAGTAAGTCGATCTACTTATTATGTCACAGTGAAATGGATAGAAAGTCTCTATCCCGCCCTGAAGGGAAAGGTTCCTGAAGTGGTACGGCACCAGCGGCAAATCGAAGAGTTGGCTGCAAATGAATTTTCCCAATCAGGAAGGACGGGAGAGGTATCTGATACCACGAGTCTGAAAAATGATAATGCCTTATATGACAATGCTCAGAATTATGATTCGTTTGATGGCTTAATAGGTGCCCAAGATAGTTTAAAAGTCGCAGTTGAGCAGGCAAAGGCTTCGGCTCTATATCCCCCAAAAGGTTTAGATACGCTTTTAGTTGGTTCTACAGGTGTGGGAAAAACCTTATTTGCTGAATATATGTACAGATTTGCCTGCAGTCAGGGGAAAATTGCTCATGGTGGACGGTTTATTGTATTTAACTGTGCTGACTATGCAAATAATCCTCAGCTTTTGATGTCCCAGCTTTTTGGTCATGTACGAGGCGCTTTTACTGGGGCTGATAAAGATAAAGCAGGCTTAGTGGAAAAAGCGGATGGGGGCATGTTATTTTTAGATGAAGTACATCGCTTGCCGCCAGAAGGACAGGAAATGTTGTTTTATCTGCTAGACCGTGGTGATTTTCGCCGCATGGGTGATACTGATAAAATTCGCCATGTTACCATAAGGTTAGTCGCAGCTACTACCGAGAATCCAGATTCTGCATTATTAAAAACATTCTTGCGCCGTATACCTGTGGTCATATCGCTGCCTGATTTATCCATGAGACCATTACACGAACGGTTTGAACTCATCAAATTTTTACTGGCACGTGAAGCAGTACATATTCAATCAAAGCTGATTGTAAGCCAGGAAGCCTTATGGGCATTGCTGTTATACCGATGCCAGGGAAATATTGGGCAGCTGCGTAATGACTTACAGCTAATATGTGCAAAAGCTTTCTTGCATCGGGGGGATAAGGTTGCACCTGTTCGTCTGGTTTACGAAGAGCTGCCGCCTAAGATCAAACAAGCCATTGTCTATGATCCTCAAGCCCGTTTGGAGACTAGCAAAATTTTATGTACATTAGGCAGTGAGTTGTTCATTCAGCCAAATGGAACAGCGGCGGATGAAGAGGCAGATCGGAGCTTGCCAAAGAATTTTTATCAGACCATTAGTGAGCGCATGCAGTTTCTTAAGTCCCAAGGAATTGGACAGGCAGAGATTATTCAATGCATTGAGATGGATTTTGAAAACTATTTCCAGCGATTAGGTCCTGAACAACTGGAAATATCCCAGGAATATTTACAAAGTATTTTGCCACAAGAATTTCTCAGTGTTTTTGACCTAGCCTGCAGCTTAGCTGAAAAAATGGGAAAAGCACTGAGCCGTAGATTATATTATGCCTTAGCCATTCATATTGCTGCTACGGTAGAACGAATTCGCAGCGGTTTGCCCATTGTAAATCCTAATGTTAGATCTGTGGCTGAGCAGCATCCTAAGGAATATATTGTAGCAGAAAAAATGGCGCAGTGTATTGGTGAACAGATGGGCATCTTGATCCCGTTGGATGAAATCGGATTTATTGCTTTAATGCTGGCAACCTTTGACGACCGCCAAGGCAGGGAAGAACGAAAAGTTGGTGTTTTGGTGATTACACATGGTAATTCGACTGCTACCAGTATGGTCGATTTTGCAAATAAGCTGCTAGGAGTTACCCATGCCAAAGCAATTGATATGCCTCTGGAAGCCAATGTGGATTGGGCAATAGAAAAAGCCGTTCAGGTGGCAAAAGAAATTGACCAAGGGAAAGGCATAATTCTGCTGGTTGATATGGGATCATTATCAGGTGTAGCGAAAGCTCTTACGAATCGAACGGGTATCATGGTAAAGAGTGTAGAAATGGTAAGTACATTAATGGTACTTCATGTATTACATAAAGCCATATTACCGAAAAATGATATTAATATTGTCTATCGGTCTGCTTGGACAGCACGTAGTATGGTTCAAACGGTAGTACAGGCAAATAACCCGACTGATTTTATGAATGGTAAAGATAAAGCTATTTTGACTACTTGCCTTACAGGGCAGGGAGCAGCGGCCAAAATTAAGGGCTTATTAGAAAAACTGTTAAATCAATGGCAGTTATTTAATATTCGTGTAATTGCTGTAGAAGCTGGCAATCAGGAAATGTTACAAACTCGTTTGATGTCTTTGCAGCATTCCTATGATATCGTAGCTAGTGTAGGTAGTATTGATCCTCAAATGGAGGATAGACCTCATATTGCCATTGAAGAGCTTATGCAGGGGGGAGCCGGCAGTGAACTGCGCCGTCTGCTTACGGATGGTTTAAAGGCTTCTGATATTGCAGATCGTTATACAGACAGGGGCATGGACTGGGAAGTGATGCGTGGTATGGTTGTAGGCATGTTGGATGAATTTCTGACTTTTGTGAATCCGCGTAAAGTGATGGATACTCTTATGATCTGCATTAGAAAGCTGGAAGATGAATTGCAAGTGGAGTTTTCTTCTTCTGGACTGGTACGCATGTTAGTACATTCTGCCTGTATGGTGGAACGCTTGCTTACTAATGCAGGAATCAGTTATCCAGAAACCGCTGCATTTATTGCTGAGCATCCTCTTGAATATTCAGTGTTAAAAAAAGTAAGCAACGCTCTGGAAGAACAATTCACTGTGAATGTAAATGATGAAGAAATTTGTCATCTAATTGAGATTATTAAAATGGAGCGGCGAAAGAATACTATAGAAGAAGGGTAAGGATGGTAACAAGGAAAGAGGCTTTTTTAATAAGAAAAGCCTCTTTCCTTGTTATAATAGTGCTTATATGTTTTGTAAACAGAAAAATAAAAGAATTACGAACCACAAAAGCACAATGTATAAATAACCCTTTGTGTACTTTGTGCCTTTGTGGTTCAATTCGTTTTATCTGCTAAGGAATGAATAACATTTTTATGCTTGTTAAGATTGTATGAAAAAATATAAAATTCAGTTATTTTTACGTATTTTAAAAATTCACAAAAGTGTAAGAAAGAAAATGAAAAAACGTAAGTGAATTTTTAAAAAAAGTAAATAAACACAAAAAGTGTGATTAGATTCCACTTTGAAAAATCTATTTAACTCACTATTATCCAAGCTTCTCTCTCATCACTAACATAATTGACCACTAGTTGGCACGGTTTTTGCAATAATAAAAGACAGGAGGGTTAGATGTGAAAAATAAACTCCGCAGTATCCTTTTAAAAGAAAATAAAAAAGAACCGCTAACGGATCTGCAATTAGGTGAAAGTTTATTAGTAAGCAGAGAATATATGACGCTACTGCGCAAGGAACTAAAAATTGCAGACTCTCGGGAACGAAAGAAGATCTATATTTGCGAGGAAATATCTCAGATATTACAAAAAAATGAGAATATTTCCTACCGTGAACTGACGAAGATGCTGCAAAATAGCGGATATAAATTATCTCGCTACTTGGTAGTCAAATATTTAGAAGAAATCAGAGGTTCGCGAGGTAATAAACAGATCATAGATGAGGTTTCGCTGCTGGAAGATGGTAATAAAAAGCAAGAAGAGAGTCGGGAAATTCAAGCCTTTCAAAATCTGATTGGTGGAAAAGGAAGTTTAGAAATACAAATACAGCAAGCTAAAGCTGCAGTGTTGTATCCGCCAAATGGGTTGCATTGCTTGATATTAGGGGAAACAGGTGTAGGCAAAAGCGAGTTGGCAGAGTCTATGTACAAATTCTCCATCGAAAGCGGCAGGCTGACCAAAGAATCTCCGTTTATTGTTTTTAACTGCGCCGATTACGCCGAAAATTCACAACTGTTAATATCTCACCTGTTTGGGAGCGTAAAAGGTGCTTATACAGGAGCCGTGCAAGATAAGAGAGGATTAATCGAGCAGGCAGACGGCGGAATTTTATTTTTAGATGAAGTACATCGCCTTACATCAGAAGGACAAGAAATGCTGTTTCAACTCATCGATAAGGGGTGCTTTCGTAGGTTAGGAGAGTCTGATTTTACTAGAAAAGCAGTTGTGCAGCTCATTGCTGCCACTACAGAAAATATTGAGACTACATTATTAGCAACCTTTAAAAGGCGAATTCCCATGATCATTGAGGTTCCGCCTTTAAGTAAACGGCCCTTAAATGAAAGATTGAAATTAGTTAAGAATTTCTTTGGTTATGAATCAACGCGAATGAATGCACCAATTCATGTGGCTTTAGATGTAATGAAATCCTACCTGCTGTATGAGTGTTATGGGAATATTGGACAACTAAAAAGTGATATTCAAGTAGCTTGTGCCAAAAGCTTTTTAACTTACGTTATGGATAAAGAAGACTGTGTGAAAATTGATGTGAGAGATTTAAATCTTCATGTTAAAAAGGGACTTTTGAAAATAAAAAGTATGCGGGATGAAATTGAAAACCTCGTCTGGCAAGATTTTAGATTTAGCCCTAAAAAGTATAAAAAAATCGCTGAGCTTGAAAATGACATTTATAGTTTTCCAAAAGAGTTCTATAGCGATATCGAAAAAACGTATACCGAATATCTAAAGCAAGGAATAAATACAGAAGAAATTAATCGTATTATCGGGATTGAGATTGAACGCAAATTACAGAATGTTATCAAACATGTTAAAGATAATTTGCATCCTTTATCTCCTGATGAGATTGCTAAAGTTGTGGGAGTTGAGATTATTTCCCTTGTGGAAGAACTCCTCAAAATTGCTGAAATGACATTAGGAAAGATGGATCATTCCATATTCTATTGTTTAGCCATTCATTTGAATGCTACATTTCAGCGTATTAAGCAAGGAAGAGAAATTATTAACCCCAACTTAGAAGAAATCAAAAGAAAATACAGCATTGAATATGCTGTAGCCCAAGAAATGATCGCACATATTGAAAAATACTATCGAATTCATTTGCCAGAAGACGAAGTTGGTTTTATTGCACTCTATCTTAGAGGAAATAAACAAGAAAAAGAAGGTAAAGTTGGTATTCTGGTTGTTACTCATGGCAATGTAAGTGTTGGCATGCTGGAAATTGCGAATAAGCTGCTAAATATGAATCATGGCAAAGCGGTAGTCATGACCTTAGATGAGAATCCTAGTGAAGTGTTAGAACGTTTAGCTACGATCATACAAGCAACTGACGAAGGTAAAGGCGTATTAATGCTGGTGGATATGGGTTCTTTACTGACATTTGGAGAAATCATTTCAGAAAGAACAGGTATCCAGATCGAGACGATTGACCGTGTGGATACAGTAATGGTAATCGAAGCCATTCGCAGAAGTATTTTACCTGGATCCCATATTAAAGATGTGGTGTATGCGGTAGAAAATTTAAATTATACTTTTAAGAAAACGCGAGTGGATCATAAAGTTTTAAAACGTAAAAAAGCAATTATTACCGTTTGCTTGACCGGAGAAGGGGTAGCTCTTCAGTGCGGAAGTCATTTGAAGAAAATATTTGGTGAAAAACTAAATGACATAGAATTAATCCATATGGGGGTTATTGGAAAACGTGATCTTCATAAGCAAATCCAAGATACCATCAATACCTATGAAATCATTGCGATCATAGGCAGTATTGATCCTAAATACCACGGCATTCCTTTCTTATCTTTAGAAGCATTATTTAACGAAACAGGAAAAAATCAAATTATGAACTTAATTGAATGTAACAATCATTATCGTATGAAAAGTTACAGCGGACTGATTCCTCATGTCGTACGAGAGGCAAAGTTTATCATGCTGCCAGAAGTAGGCGGGAAAGAAGAAGTGCTGCAGCGTATTTGTAACAGCCTGTTAGCGGAAGGTTATGTCAAAGAAGGATATTATGAGGCTGTTATGGAGCGGGAAAATATGGGGAGTTATGTAATTAATCAAGAAGTTGCTTTGCCCCATGCTGACAGCAGTTATGTAAATCATCCTGTAATTGTAATTGCCAAAGCGGCGGTGCCGATTTCTTGGGATCATGAGAACACGGTATCATTGATTTGTTTATTGGCCTTAGATATTGATGGTAAAGATGGAGTACGGTTTTTATATAACAAATTTAAAAGTGAAAAATTTATTGCACAAATGCAGCAAGCAAAATCAGAAGAAGAAATTAGGGAGGCTCTATTACATGAATCATGTTAAATTTGATGAAACATTAGTGATAAGAAATGTAGAAGGTGAAAATAGTTCAGATATTTTAAAGCATATGGCAGCCAACTTATATCAGAAAGGTTTTGTAAAAGAAAGTTATGCCGACGCCGTTATTGCAAGAGAGAAAAAATTTGCAACAGGGCTGCCGACCAAGGGCTGTGGTGTTGCCATACCACATACAGATATTGAACATGTTAACCAGTCAGCCATTAGTGTTGGAGTTCTAAAGGAACCTGTAGATTTTGGCATTATGGGTGAGGAGACAGAAAAAACTCCTGTGAAATTAATTTTTATGCTGGCGATGCATGATAGTCACTCCCAGCTAAAAATGCTGCAAAGTTTAATGGGAATCTTTCAAGATGAAGAGATTCTGTTATATTTAGCAAACGAGGAAAGCGAAGTGAAAATCAAAGAAGAGGTAAGTAAACGACTTAATTTAAACAATGTGAAGGGAGGTGAATAAAGTGAGTGAAGTAAAAAAAGGGAAAAAAACTGTATTAGTAGCTTGTGGGACCGGAATTGCAACATCTACTGTTGTATCGGATGCCATTGAGAAGATGGCTAAAGAAAATAATATTCAAGTTGAAATTGTTCAATGTAAAGTGACAGAAGTTCCTGCATATGAATCACGGGCAAGTTTGCTTGTTACCACTACGATTGTTTCCAAAGAATATCCCTTCCCAATCATTAATGCAAGAGCTTTCTTAACTGGAATAGGATTAGATAAATTGAAAGAGCAGATCTTAGAAGAACTTAAGAAATAATAAAAAGCTGAGGAGGTATTATTATGGATGTAGTTCAAATTTTTCAGGCCTTTCTAGGGCTAGGACCAACGGTCATTCTGCCAGTTGCAGTGTTTTTGCTGGGAGTAGCATTTGGTCAGCCGGCAAGTAAAGCCTTTCGTTCTGGTTTGACGATTGGCGTAGGTTTTACAGGTATCTTTTTAGTGGTCGATTTACTGGTTTCGAATCTTGCACCAGCAGCACAAGGTATGGTAGCAAGGTTTGGGGTGCAGCTAAATATCATTGATATTGGCTGGCCAGGAGCTGCAAGTATAGCATGGGCGTCTCCCATTGCAGCATTTGTTCTTCCATTAGGTTTATTGGTTAATGTCATTATGTTAGTTACCAAAACTACAAAAACAATGGATATTGATCTTTGGAATTATTGGCATTTCACTTTTATGGGAGCCTTTGTATATTCAGCAACTGGAAGCCTTGTACAAGGGTTGCTAGCAGCAGTTATTTTTGAAATTATTGTCTTAAAAATTGCTGACTGGACAGCGCCAATGCTGGAAAAGTATTTTGATCTACCTGGTATTTCTGTTCCAACTGGTAGTACTGTATCCTATGCAATTGGTATTCCTCTTGTAAAATTGGTACAGAAAATCCCAATTATTAAAGATTTACATGCAGATCCTGAAACCATTCAAAAAAGATTTGGGGTATTTGGTGAACCACTTTTCATGGGAGTATTTTTAGGAGTTGTACTAGGTGCACTAGCTGGATATCCAGCAGGTCAGACCATAAAAGTTGGTATAGCAATGGGTGGCGTTATGGTGTTGATGCCTCGAATGGTTAAGATCTTAATGGAAGGTCTTATCCCGCTTGCTGAATCTGCCAGAGAATTCTTAAGCAAAAGATTTGGCGATAGAGATATTTATATCGGACTCGATGCTGCTGTTGCAATTGGGCATCCATCCGTAATCGCTACAGCCCTAATTTTAGTTCCGATTACAATCCTCTTAGCAGTTGTCTTACCAGGAAATAATGTATTACCTTTTGGTGATTTGGCAACCATTCCCTTTATCGTCTGCTTTATCGTAGGAGCAGCTAGAGGCAATATCGTTCATTCGGTTCTTGTTGGAGCTGTTGTAATTGGAATGTCATTATACATGGCGACTGATGTTGCAGCATTCCATACGCAAATGGCAGTAGATGCTCATTTTAAAATGCCAGCGGGTGCAACGACGATTTCTAGTATTGACCAAGGTGGTAACGTAATTCACTATGTGATATACAAAATTTTCACACTATTTAATTAATATAGACACGGTTTAAATGTGATTCTTGTCTTGAGCTAACATAATTATGATTCGTGATAAGAAATGTTAGCTCAAGATGTCATCTAGCATAAATTTTTGAAATGAGGAGGAATAAGAATGCGAGCATTAGTTAAAACAGAATTGGGTCATGGGAATTTAGTTATTGTTGACAAAGAAGAACCAAAAGCTGGTAAGGATCAAGTGAAAATCTTAGTCAAATATGCAGGGATATGCGGCTCTGATTTGCACACCTATGAAGGTAAATATAAAGTTAAGGTTCCTGTAACATTAGGTCATGAATTTGCCGGAGAAGTAGTAGAAGTAGGAGAAAATGTAACCGATATCCATGTGGGTGAGCGCGTAACTTCAGAAACTACATTTTATATATGTGGTGAATGTAAATATTGTAAATCAAAAAATTATAATTTATGTAAAGATCGTAAAGGTTTGGGAACACAGCAGGATGGTGCTTTTACTAAATACATCATAGCAAATAAAAACAGTATTCATAAACTGCCTGAAAATGTTGATTATTTATCTGCTTCTATTACCGAAGCATTAGCTTGTGCACACCATGCGGTGGCAAAGAGCAGCATCAAAAAGAATGATGTCGTAGTAGTATTAGGACCTGGTCCAATCGGTTTGCTTGTGGCACAAATTGCCAAGACTTTTGATACGAAAGTCATTATTACAGGGTTAGCAAAAGACAAAAGCCGCTTAGATAAAGCAAAAGAATTGGGAATTGATGTATCCGTTGACATTCAGAATCAAGATGTTAAGCAGATAGTAGACGAGCTTAGCGATGGATATGGTGCCGATATTGTATTCGAATGCACAGGGGCCCCGCCATCCGTAAATTTAGGTTTGGATATTCTTACGAAACAAGGCGAATATGTGCAGGTTGGGATTTTCCCAACAGCAGAAATTCTTACTGATTTTGAAAAAATTATTCAAAAAGAAATTAAAATAACAGGCTGCCGAAGCCAAAAACCAAGTGATTGGGAACCATCCTTGCAGCTTATGAATCAAAACCTGGTGAATGCCAAAGCATTAGTTTCACATCAATTCAATATTACAGAATGGGACAAAGCATATGAGACCATCAAAAAAGGGGATGCCATTAAAGTTGTATTAACGGTTGAATAAATGAAGTATCCAAGTATCATAGTTTGACTAAATAAGCTGATTCAGTTAGGCCTAACTGTTCAGAATAAAGAAAAGATCTGTTACTGAGCTCAATAGCAATTTTTTGATTTCAAACCATATAACTTTGAAAGAAATGATCCTTCAGTGTGCATAGTGCGGGTTGGATCTTATATAGAAAGAAATGTGCAAAAAGTTTTTAATTTACGAAAATATGATAAGTAGGTGTTTGTAATGAATCAAGAAGCTTTAATCGAGATGATTGACTATACCTTATTGAATCCTATTGCGACTAAAGAGCATATTCAGATATTTTGTCAAGAGACGATCACACATGGTTTTAAAACGGTATTTGTTAATCCGTATTATGTTTCCTTCGCCAATCAGTTGCTGAAAGATCATAATATTAAAGTAGGTGTGCCCATTGGCTTTTCTCTGGGAGGTGCTACTACGAAAGTGAAAGTGGCAGAAACCGTAGATGCCATAGATAATGGTGCACGAGAAATCGATATGCTGATTAATTTAGGAGCTTTAAAGTCCAAGGAATATAATGTTGTGAAATATGATATAACGGAAGTTGTCAAAGCCTCTCAAGGTTTAGTTACCAAGGTTATTATAGAAACGGCACTTTTGACTCAGGAAGAGAAAAAAATTGCCTGCAGCTTAATCAGGGAGGCCGGTGCTGACTTTGTTAAAACCGCTACTGGGTTTAATGGCGGTGGAGCAACGGTAGAGGATGTTGAACTATTACGATCCGTAGTTGGTAAAGACTTTGGCGTAAAAGCAGCTGGAGGAATCAGAACTTACGATGATGCGATTAAGATTGTAAAAGCTGGTGCAAATCGGATTGGAACAAGCAATGCAATAGCGATCATAACAGGCAAGACCGGCTCTGATTCTAATAATAACGGATATTAATCAAAAAAATTATAACAAGCAGTAATGATAGCTGAGATTGGAGGTCTTATGGATATTATCATTTCTCCATCTTTATTAGCAGCAGACATGGGGAATTTGGAACAAGAGTTAAAAACTGTGGAATCGTGTGGTATCGATTCACTGCATATTGACGTGATGGATGGAACTTTTGTTCCTAATATAGCTTTTGGTCCAGATCAGGTGAGTATGCTCCGACCCATAAGCAGCATGCATTTTGACGTTCATATGATGGTTCAAAATCCAGACCGTTTTATCTCTTCCTTTGTGGATGCAGGGGCTGATTGTATTACTGTTCATGCCGAAGCTTGTACTCATTTGCACAGATCCATACAAGTGATCAAAAGCTTTGGCATGAAGGCTGGCGTGGCATTAAATCCTGCTACCCCTATTGGAGTTCTTTCTCATGTATATGAGATGCTGGATTTAGTACTTATTATGACCGTAAATCCAGGTTATGGCGGCCAAAAGAATATTACAGCAATGAATCAGAAAATAAAAGAACTTGCTGATATGAAACGAGCGGGTGGTTATTCTTTTGAAATTCAAGTAGATGGTGGAATTAACTTGTCTACGATTCGTGACGTAATACACGCAGGAGCAACGAATATTGTCATTGGCTCAGCTGCCTTTCAAAAAAACAAAACGAAGCAAAATATAGAAGACTTTCTAAAAATAGTAAATGAGGTGACACTGTGAAAGGTGCAAAGATATATGGAATTCGAGATATAAGAGTAGAAGAGTGTCCTATTCCAGAAATTAAGACTCCAGAAGATATAATTGTTAAAGTAAAGGCTGTAGGATTTTGCGGCTCCGATATATCAAGATATGGGAAATTAGGACCACATACAGTGGGAGCCATATTTGGGCATGAACTTTCCGGGGAGATTGTGGAAATTGGTGAACAGGTAACCAATGTAAAAGTAGGCGATGGCGTGGTTGTCTGCCCAACAACACCATGTTTTCACTGCGAGTATTGCCAGTTGGGCAAATATTCAAAATGTGAATCCCTACAGGTAATCGGAGCAAAAGAAGATGGGGGATTTGCCGAATATGTAAGGCTGCATTCCAGAAGTGTACTAAAAATGCCTGAAGGTCTAGACTTTGAGACAGCTTGCGGTATGGAACCAGCTTGTGTGGTAATGCATGGTTTTTATCGTACGAAGATTCAAGCCGGTGATACGGTAGCTGTTTTGGGTGTAGGTCCTATTGGGTTATTTGCCGTGCAATGTGCCAAAATATTTGGTGCCACAAAAGTAATTGCCATTGATGTCTTTGATGAAAAGTTAGAGATTGCTAAAGAGCTAGGTGCCGATTTGTGCATTAATGCCAAAGACATTGATCCAATACAGGTTGTCAAAGAGATGACAGGAGGCAGTGGTGTTGATATTGCTGTAGAATCTGCAGGAAACCCATTTACGAGTGCACAGGTTTTATCGCTGCCTAAAAAGGGTGGTACTGTTGTATTCATGGGAATTCCTTATGGGGATGTGGCGATTTCCCGGGAACATTTTGAAAAAATAGTGCGAAATGAACTAACAGTATTAGGTTCCTGGAATGCAGTTTCTGGTCCATTTCCCGGGAAAGAATGGCCAACTACACTGCATTTCATGAAAGAAGGTAAGATAAAGGTTAAGCCTATGGTAACACATCGGATTTCTCTTGATCAAATCCCTGAAACTTTTGAAAAAATATATAAACGTGATAGTTTTTTTGGTAAAGTCATCGTTTTTCCCGAGGGGAAAGAGTGTTAAGGAAGGGACGAGAATGAAATGGAAAATACAAAAATCATAATTGGCAGTGATCATGCGGGTTTTAGACTCAAAGAAAAGGTTATTAGTCTGTTAAAAGAATTGAAAATAGAAGTGGAAGATGTAGGTGCTTATTCTGCAGACAGTGTTAATTATGGACCGATTGCAAAGCGCGTAGCTGAGAAAGTTGCCGGTAATGATGATTGGAAAGGGATTCTAATTTGTGGTACTGGCATAGGAATGTCAATTATGGCTAATAAGGTAAAAGGGATCCGGGCTGCTGTGGTGCACGATACTTTTTCTGCTAAAGCCACAAGAGCACATAATGATTCTAATATATTATGTATGGGAGAAAGAGTAATCGGCAGTGGCTTGGCACTGGAGATTACGAAGGAATGGCTTGCAGCATCCTTTGATGCAGGTAAGCATGCACAGCGGATACAGTTTATTCTTGATTATGAACTTGGAAACCAGCAGTAAGTAAATGTAGTCTTTTGGAAAATCTCATTTAGGACGGCAAAGGATGAGCATAGCTAACGCTTCGCCGTTGTACTTAACCTACGCTTATAGTTATGCTCATCCTTTGCCTGTTTGTGGCTATAGATAGTTGTTTTCCAAGAGACTATTAATTATATAGGGAGGTTTTCTTATGGAGCCAATGAAAATATATGCAAATCAATTACGAATCCATATTATCAATATGTTAGCCGCAGCGGGGTCTGGGCATCCGGGAGGAGCCTTATCAGCAGCCGATCTTTTGATCTACCTGTATTTTAAAGAAATGAAGATCGATAGTGAAGACAAAGACAATCCGGATCGAGATCGGTTTATATTGAGTAAAGGGCATGCAGCTCCAGTACTATATGGAACTCTTGCCATGAAAGGCTTTTTTAATACTAGTGAATTGACAAACTTGAGAAAGCTGGGAAGTTTTCTGCAGGGGCATCCTGATATGCTGAAAGTTCCTGGCGTAGAAATGTCAACAGGATCATTGGGGCAAGGTTTTTCCGCATCAGTAGGTGTGGCATTAGGAGGTAAAATCGATGAGAAATCATATCGGATTTATACCTTATTAGGTGATGGAGAGCTTCAAGAAGGAATCGTTTGGGAAGCTGCCATGGCGGCTTCCCATTATAAATTGGATAATCTAGTGGCGATCATTGATAATAATGGTTTACAAATTGATGGGACGAATGATGAGGTTATGAAAGTTAATCCATTAAAAGAAAAATGGGAAAGCTTTGGCTGGAATGTGATAGAGATTGATGGACATTGCTTTACAGAGATTGAAAGATCATTTAAACAGGCAAAAGAAGTTAAAGGAAGGCCAACGGCAATTATTGCGAAAACCAGTAAGGGAAAAGGTGTTTCCTTCATGGAGAATCAAGTAGGCTGGCATGGGGTAGCCCCGTCAGAGGTAGAACGAGCTAAAGCCATTGAAGAACTGGAACGAAATATTCGATAGTCGATAATAATACCTAGGGGGAAACAATATGATTGCTACAAGAGAATCCTATGGAAATATTTTAATTGAATTGGGAAAAGAAAATAAAGATATCGTAGTCTTGGATGCGGATTTATCCAAATCCACTAAGACAGCAGGATTTGCAAAGCACTTTCCAAAACGCTTTATTAATGCAGGCATTGCCGAGCAGAATTTGATGGGAATGGCAGCAGGACTCGCCACTACAGGAAAAATTCCTTTTGCCAGTACCTTTGCTGTTTTTGCTACAGGCAGAGCTTTTGAAATCATTAGAAATTCCATTTGTTACCCAAAGCTGAATGTGAAAATTGCTGCAACCCATGCAGGAATTACAGTAGGAGAAGATGGGGGTTCTCATCAGTCCATTGAGGATATTGCCATTATGAGATCCTTACCCAACATGAAGATCATAGTACCTGCAGATGATGTGGAAACAAGGCAGGCAGTTAGAGCAGCAGCTCATATTGATGGTCCAGTCTACCTGCGTTTAGGGCGCTTGGGAGTGCCGCCGATTTTTGATGAAAGCCACACGTTTACCTTTGGTAAAGGAAATGTCCTAAAGGATGGTAAGGATATTACCATTATTGGTATGGGGCTAATGATTAGTAAATGTTTAAAAGCAGCAGAACTTTTAAAACAAGAGGGTATTTCTGCTAGGGTAATTAATATTTCAACAATTAAGCCCATTGATGAGGAACTGATTATTCAAGCGGCAAAAGAAACAAAGCGAATTCTAACTGTAGAAGAGCATTCTGTTATTGGCGGTCTGGGCAGCGCAGTTTGCGATGTACTATCGACGCATTATCCGGTACAAGTCGTGAAAATCGGCATGAATGATACCTTTGGTGAATCAGGAAAACCAGAAGAGCTATTAACCAAATATGGATTAACCGTTGAAAATATTTATGATACAGCACAAAAGACAGTGAATAGCAAAAAGTAAATAGAAAAACACTGCGCATCCTTTCAAGTAATAAAATGAATTGAACCACAAAGACGCAAAGGGCACAAAGGGGTTCAGCGGCATTGCGCCTTTGTGGTTCATAAATTCTTACATCATAAAGCTTCAATATCGATTTGGAGCATAGATGGAAAAGGAGATCTGATTCGTGAAGAAAATAGGAGTATTAACCAGTGGAGGGGATGCCCCAGGCATGAATGCCGCTATTCGAGCCATTGTGAGAACCGCCATATATAACGATATTAAGGTCGTTGGAATCCAAAGAGGTTATACGGGACTCTTAGATGGTGAGATAAAAGAAATGCATATCTCATCTGTGGGAGATATTATTCACAGGGGCGGAACCGTTCTTAAAACCTCAAGATGCGAGAAAATGAGAACGGAAGCTGGTATCAACGAAGCTATTGGTATATTAGAAAAAAATGAAATTGATGGATTGATTGTAATTGGAGGAGATGGCTCTTTTCAGGGAGCCAATAAAATTAGCCAGACTGGTATAAAAGTTGTAGGAATTCCAGGTACGATTGATAATGATTTAGCATACACCGATTATACAATTGGTTTTGATACGGCAGTCAATACCGTACTTGATTCCATTAGTAAAATAAGAGATACATCCATGTCTCATGAGAAAGTAACTATTATTGAAGTGATGGGAAGGTGCTGCGGGGATATCGCTCTTTATGCAGGTCTTGCTGGAGGAGCAGAAAGCATCTTAGTTCCAGAAGAAAAATATGAAGCAACTAAAATCTGTGAGAAAATGTTACAGGGGAAAAAACGGGGGAAAGCTCACAGTATTATTATTTTGGCTGAAGGCAGGGAATCGGCTGTAGAGCTGCAAAAAGAGATATTTGCCATTACGGGTATTGAATCGCGGGTTACGGTACTTGGATATTTACAGCGGGGCGGGGTTCCAACGGCTTTTGACCGAATTTTAGCAAGTAAAATGGGCGCTAAGGCTGTAAATTTATTAATTGAAGGAAAATCCAATCGTGCAATTGGTATAAAAGACAATCGTTTGATTGATATTGATATGATGAAGGCACTTAGCAAAACAAAAGTATTTGATCACGAAATGTATAATTTATCTCAAATCTTGTCAATATAAAAATTCATAAAATACAATAAGAACCAAGGGGCTGCTTCGCCGCGATTTTAAAAAAATCGTGGCGAGGCAGTCCCTTGGTATTGTTGCGCTTAATTCGATGTGGCACTATCATATCGGGTTATTTTATAAGTTGCTTTTAAAAGAACGATAAACACAGAGGGCACAGAGATCCACAGAGAACGCGGAGAAGTGTTTTTTTATTTCTAGCATATAATCTTTTTGACTCATGTGAATCGTTATATAATGTGTTTGGGATAGTGGATTAACCATTATATGGAATTTTAATGAGTTTCTTTAATAATCTAGAAAGTATAAGCTTTTTTAAGGGAAACGGTAAACGCAAAGGACACAGAGAAAAATTTAAAATCCTCCTTTGTGTCCTTCGTGTACGCGTAAGCGTCTTTGCGTCTTCGCGTTTCAATCGTTTTTCTTTATCTCTCTGTTCGCAATGAAAAAAGAATGTACAGCCTTTTTGTATACATTTACTGATTTTTACTATGATATTATGTACGAAATTTTCAGAAAAAGGTGAAAAGTTATTTGAGTACAGGGAAAATGCGGATTGTGAGAATGTGAAAAATCATTTTTTGTATGGCACGGGACTTGCGTATTATATAAGCAGAAGAGGGGTTTTGTGATGGATGTAAAGGAAAAGATGCTAAGTATTATAAAAACGGAAAATGGAAAGGAACCATTTACAGATGCAAAGTTAGGGAAAATGCTATCTACCACAAGGGAACAAATTACTATTTTGCGCAAAGAGTTAGGGATTGGCAATTCAAGAGAACGGCGTCGACCTCATTTGAAAAAAGCAATGGAAAGAATCATAGCGGAAAATGGAAAGCTGAATATTGCTGAACTTACGAAGAGGCTAATGGAGTCTGGTTTTGATATATCCAGACATGTAGTAGAAGAATTTTTTAGTGAAGTAAATGGCGGTGAGTTTCAAGTACAAGAGGAGACCCGCGTATTGCAAGATCCTTTTTCAAAGTTGGTGGGTCATGATGGCAGCCTGGAACAAAGTATTACACAATCAAAATCGGCAATCTTATATCCTCCCTTTGGGCTGTCTACGCTGATTATCGGGGAAAGCGGCGTTGGGAAAACACAATTTGCTGAATGTATGTATCATTTTGCAAAGCAGCAGCTAATCATAGGCGATAACGTACCTTTTATCGTTTTTAACTGTGCTGATTACAGCGATAATCCCCAGCTTTTATTGTCGCTATTATATGGTTACAAAAAAGGTGCTTTTACTGGTGCTGATAATGATACGGAGGGGCTGGTGGAGCATGCCAATAACGGTATTTTATTTTTAGATGAAATACATAGGCTGCCGCCGAAAGGTCAAGAAATTCTTTTCTCAATATTAGACCGGGGGAAATTCAGAAGATTAGGTGAAACTAGAGATGAAAGAAAAGTAAAAATCATGTTTATTGGTGCTACTACAGAAAATTTGGAATCAAGCCTACTGTTAAGTTTCAGAAGACGTATACCCATGATCATTACCATTCCGTCTCTGCATGAACGCGTCTTCGTAGAAAAAGTTGAGATTATATATGAGTTTTTCCAACAGGAATGCAATCGGATTAATGTGAAAATTTTTGTGCAGTCGAAAGTAATCGAAATTTTAACATTGAAGCGATTTAGTGGTAACATCGGTCAATTAAAAAGTACAATTCAAGTGGTTTGCGCTAGAGCCTTTATGAAAAATATAGGAAAGGATCAAGATATTATCAGCATCGGGTATGAGGATATATTGGAAACTAACAGCATCCAGCATGATTTTATTTTAGAAGATATCAATATCTTAGAAATCAGAAATTATATCCAGGATATGTTGTTTATCCCCTTTGTCAAGAATCACGTGAATGTAATAAAACGAAATCAAGATGGCGAAAGCCTGCTGCCAGAAGATTTCTATCGACAGATTGAGAAGAAGTATTATGAATTAACCAAACTGCATATCGATTTTTCGGAAGTAGAGGAAATATTATGGACTTTTATTATCAATAAATTTAGCAATCTTGAACCCAAATCTACGAGCAATCACAAATATTATTCCCTAAATGAATTAGTAAATATAGTAGACAAAGATATTATTGATTTGGTGAAAAAAGTAAGGCTGCTATTACTAAATGAGCATATGCATAATGACATTAATGAAAATATCTTTATTTACTTAGCCATTCATCTAAATGAAACCATCAAAAGAGTCCGATTGAAACAGCAAATTATAAATATAAATTTAGCAAAAATAAAAAAAGATTTTATTAAAGAATATGAAATTGCCATTCAAGTTGCTGCCTGGCTGCAGGAATTGAAGAAGGTAGAAATACCAGAAGATGAAATTGGCTTTATTGCCATGTATGTGAAGGCAGCTCTTCAAAATAAACTGCCTCAAAACAGGGTAGGTGTTATCGTAGTATCACATGGACGTATTGCTACGGAAATTATCAACGTAGTGAGAGCATTGCTGAATGTGAATTTTCCCATTGCTATTGATATGCCACTAGATGAAAGCCCGTCCGTAATCTATGAAAAAATTATCGGGATTTCAAGAATTGTGGATGAGGGAAGAGGGATCTTGTTTTTAGTGGACATGGGTTCCCTTGTGGATATCGGTAAGATGGTTACTGATAAGCTGGCGATACCGACTAAGACTCTTGACCGGGTAGATTTGCTTACGGTAATAGAAGCGGTGCGCAAGGCATCCATCCCTGAAAATAATTTGACACAAATCTATTCTAGCTTAGTGAAGACACGCTATAACTATCCTTTATTGAGCATAGAAGAAACCAGCAAACCAATGGCGTTAATTGCCTTGTGTCTTACTGGTGAAGGGACAGCCCAGCACATTAGACAGGTGATTGAAAAAAAATATGCCAATGTTACCGTGGTGCAAATGGGCATTATGGATGAACATTTAAAAGAAAAAATAAAAGAGCTTCAAGAGAAATATAAAGTATTGGCAATCATCGGAACCATTAATCCGGAGATTGAAGGAATCAACTTTGTCGTATATGAACCCTGCTTGCTCAATAGTGGTATACGAGAGTTTGAGGTATTTTTAAATGAAGCAAATGCATGGGCGGATTTTCCCAAAGAAGATTTACTTGTTTTTGAATCTGATAGGTGCTCCCAAAAAGAGTTAATCGAAGTGATGTGCTTATTACTGATTAATAAAGGCTATGTAAAAAAAGAATTTTTGGAATCTGTCGTGCAGCGTGAAGAGATGTCACCTACCTTTTTGAAAGGGGGAATTGCTGTTCCTCATGGTGACTCCCACATCGTTATGAAATCGGCGATTGTGGTTGCTAAATTAAAAGAGCCTATTCAGTGGGGCAGAGGTTATGTAAATGTTGTATGCTTACCTGCGTTTAAAATTAATGATAAAAAAATTGTAAAGAGTCTTTTAAAACCTTTTTTGAATCTGGATTTTATAGAGAACTGGAAAGAGATAAGGGATATGAATCAATTTAAAGAAGTGCTTTATGGAAAAATGAAAGAATAAGAGGAAGATATTTAATTTAAGGAGTGGTTACACATTATGCTGGATTTGGATTTAGTTGTATTACATATGGAAGCAGAAACTTCAAATGAAATTATTCAAAACTTAGGAGCCTTGATGCTATCGAAAGGCTATGTGAAGGATAGTTATATTGAAGCGGTACTGGAAAGGGAAAGAAATCTTCCTACAGGCCTTCCTATTGGTGATTTTTGCGTAGCGATACCTCATACGGATTCGGGTCATGTGAATCAATCGAACATTGCCATAACAACGCTGAAAAAACCATCTGTATTTCATTCGATGGTAAACCCAGAAGAAAAATTAAATGTAGAAGTCGTATTTTTATTAGCTGTGAAAGATCCCAACTTACAAATTCAATTACTAAAAAATCTAATGTCTGTTTTTCAGAATAAAGAGCTGCTGATCAAAGTTCGGGATGCCAGCTCCAAAGAAGAGATTTCAGAGTTATTAAGTTGCCTTGCCCAGTAAGCCAAGGCAATGTAATAAAGTAAGAGTTAGAAGGGGGCAATGAAATGAGAAAGTTTAATGTACTATCAGTGTGCGGTTCTGGTACAGTTACTTCATCGATGATCGCCGAGAAACTAAAGGAAGCAATGGAGGAGCAAGGGATCAAAATTACGGCGACAGAGGCAAAACCAACGGAGGCACTGCAATTATCCGAAGGTGGTAATTATGATTTTATTACCCATACAAGTCCGCTGCCAAAGGGCAATTACCCTGTTCCTACCATTGATGCCGTCGGTTTTCTTACTGGCTTTGGCGAGGATGAATTCTTAGAAGAGGTTATGCGTGTCATCAAAGAAATCGAAAGTAAATCATGAAATAAATAAAGTTGAAGGGGGAAATCAATATGTTCTTTGAAACCTTAAAAGAAGTTTTTCAGACCTTTGGATCGCCTGTATTCGTTCCAGTTATCATTTTTATTATTTCGAAAATATTAAAAGTGAATAATAAAAAAGCTTTCTTCTCTGCCTTATATGCTGGAGTTGGGTTAGAAGGATTTACACTTCTGCTGAATGCATTTACACCGATTATTACACCCGTAGTCAAAAGCATGGTAGAAAATACGGGGATTCAACTTCCTGTATTTGATGTAGGCTGGCAGGCTACCGCATTGGTAGCTTACTCTACCGAAGCTGGCATGATTTTTCTAGGAGTTGGATTATTAGTACAGACGGTACTGTTTCTAACCAGATGGACCGATGTATTTCAGCCTGGTGACTTATGGAATAACTATTCCTACATGGTATGGGGTTCGATGATTTATATGGTAACTAAAAATATGATTCTATCATTAGGATGTATGATTTTATTGAATATGTATAGTCTGCTCATCGCAGAGCTCATCGCCAAACGCTGGTCAACCTATTATAAATACCCCAATTGTACAATTATTGCTATGCATAATATTGAAGCGGCACTGTTCACAGTAGCCTTTGATCCGATATTAAACGCTTTTGGTTTGAATAAAATTAAATTAAGTCCTGAGGAACTGCAAAAAAAATTGGGTTTTTTTGGTGAACCTGTTTCCCTTGGTTTATTGCTGGGCATCTTTATCGGCATCATGGGGAATTTCAAAGCCTTAGGTACATTGGCTGCATGGGGGCAAGTTGCGACAATGGGGATTGCTACAAGTGCGATCATGGCGATTTTTCCTCGTGTTGCAGGCTTATTTGCCCAAGCCTTTCTGCCAATAACCGATGCTGCTAAGAAATCCGTTAAGAACGGCAGTAAGTCACGTAAATGGTATCTTGGCGTAAATGATGCTACTGGTTATGGTGAACCTGCGACGTTAATTTCCGGTATCATTCTCATTCCCATTATGGTCTTCATGGCTCTTGCCTTACCAGGCAATCAGGTATTGCCCGTCGTTGATTTGTTAGCATTGCCTTTCATGGTACAAGGGATTGTGCCCCTGGTAAACGGCAATATCTTTAAAGTACTGATTACTGGTACCATATGGTTTAGTGCTGGTTTGTATATGTGTACCTATACAGCACCTATGTTTACTGATATTTGTGCATCCGTAGGCGTTCATTTACCAGTAGGTGCTTTATTGATTACCAGCTTTAATATCTTAGGAAAACCTTTGATGGGTTTAGTCTTTTTAGCTTTCCTCAGTCAATCTCCGGTTTTGATTGGTATTGCAGTAGCAGTGTATCTGATCTTGTACGTCTTATTCAGAAAGAACAAAGAAGCTGTATATGATTATTTGGATCAAAATGCCCTGAAAAATACAGCAGAAGAAGCAAAATCAGAAATATCTGCATAAATACATAAAAGCAGAAAGGAGATGCAGGGTGGATAATTTACAGGTATTAAAACAGATAAAGTGCTTTATTCTTGATTTAGATGGAACGGTTTACTTAGGAAAAAAAGTGCTGGATGGTTCAATGGATTTTTTAGAAATCTTAGGAGAAAAAAACATACAGTTCAAGTTTTTTACCAATAACTCATCTAAAAATGCAAAATTTTATGTGAAGAAGATAAGAAGTATGGGGTATGCTGCGAAAGATGACATGATGTTGATTTCCAATCAAGTTATCATCAATCATATACAAAATACAATGCAGGATAAAAAAGTCTTTGTTCTAGGTAATGAATATCTAAAGAGTGATTTTATTTACGCTGATATTAATGTAGTAGAAGAGGATCCTGATGTTGTTGTGGTTGGCTTTGATACATCCTTAGTGTATGAGAATGTCTCGAAAGCTTGCAAATTTATTAGAAATGGTGCAGTTTTTCTCGGAGTACATCCGGATTTTAATTGCCCGATTGAAAATGGCTTTATCCCGGACTGCGGGTCAATTTGTGCGATGATTACGGCATCTACGGGAGTAAAACCAGAGTATTTTGGCAAACCATCCATTCATACCTTGCAATATATTTTAAATCATACTGGACTTAAGGCAGAGGAGATTGCTTTTGTAGGAGATCGATTGTATACAGACATCGCTATCGGTCAAGGCAATGATGCGATTACGATTCTTGTATTGTCCGGGGAAACCAAATTGCAGGATTTACAGGGATCAGACATACAGCCAACCCTGATCTTTGACTCTCTTAAAGAAGTAAAGAATGCCTTACAAGAAGTATGCTAATTGTAAAAATACTGGGGTTCAATTGAATCCCAGTATAATGTAAAAAATATTAAGAAGTGCTGCAAGAAGCACTAACGGAGCTCCTTGCAGCAGCCTTTATACAAGTAACAAGTTATATAAATAAGAATACGGGGTGGTTCGTGATATGAATGAATTATTGCAGAAAAATCCGCAAGAGTTGGCAGGTTTGGAATTTGTGTGTTCCTGCGGAAAAACCCATAGTATTGATATTAACGATGTTCGCATTGGTAATCACATCCTTACAGACATTGTCGATTCTCTGCAGTCTTTTCCAAAAGGGACATTGCTGCTGGTTGCCGATTGTAATACCTTTGAGGCGGGAGGAAGAGAGGTTGAAGACATCCTTAGCAAGACCTTCCAACTGGAAAAACTGATTTTCTCCAATCCTCATCTCCATCCGGATGAAGCGTCAGTAGAGCAGCTTCGATCAGCCATGAATTCAGATATAACAGGAATTGTTGTTGTGGGTTCAGGAACACTGAATGATATTACCCGCTATGTCAGTTTTGAAACAAAAGTTCCCTATATTGTAGTGTGTACTGCGCCTTCTATGGATGGTTATGCTTCCATGGTGTCACCGATGATTATCAAGGGTGTTAAGGTTACCTATAATGCAGTGTATCCATATTCCATCATTGCCGATCTTAGCATTATGAAAGAGGCACCATTCCATATGATTCATGCAGGACTTGGCGATATTGCAGGAAAATACAGTGCTTTGGCAGATTGGAAATTAGCGAGTATTCTTCATGATGAATATTATTGCGAGATTACAGCCCAGTTGGTAGAAAAGGCTGTTGAGCAGTGCGTTTCCAGTGCTCCTGCTATTATGACAAGGTCACCAGAGTCCATTCGCAGTATCATTGAAGGTTTAATTTTATCGGGTATGTGTATCGGAATGACAGGAAGTTCCCGTCCAGCTTCAGGTGAAGAACATCTTTTATCTCATACCTGGGAGATGTTGGGGCTCATTCGTGGGCAGGAAACCCACTTACATGGCAATCAAGTAGGGATCGGGACGGAAATTATCCTTCATGTATACCAATTTTTATTACAGCTGGATATACACAAAGTATATGCGGACGGGAAATTCAGATCCTTTACACGGGAGAAATGGGAGAGCCATATAAAGCAATTATTTGGCGATGTTGCACCTCAAATTATCAAACGGAAGGAACCTTATGTGAAGTTTAATGAAGCGGCTCGCGAAGAAGCTGCCAAGCATATTGTGGAAAAATGGGAGCAGATGAAAGAACATGTTTTCTTAAAAATGCCATCACCGTCTTCTTACCGTAAAATGATGGAAGATGCAGGATCGCACCTGGGTCCATTAGATCTTAAGCTTGATAGGGAAACCTTCCGTTTAAGCCTAGTTACGGCAAAAGAAATTCGTCAGCGGTTCGGTGTGATGCAAATGCTGGATGATTTAGGACTCCTGGAAGAGGTAGCAGAAATGATTACTGCTAAGTACTATTTATAATCTTCTGAAGGCAAGTTCGACAGGGGAAAAAAGATTCTTTATACAAAAAGTGGAAGGAGAGGGTGTCATTTGCTGGAGGAACTTAAAGTACAAGTATGGGAAGCTAATTTAGAACTGCAAAAAAGAGGACTCGTCTTATATACTTGGGGTAATGCAAGCGGCTTTGACAAGGAAAGCGGATTGGTTGTTATCAAACCCAGCGGTGTTGAGTATGAGAAATTAGAACCCAAGGATATGGTAGTAGTGGATTTGGCAGGGAACCAAGTGGAAGG
Source organism: Pelosinus fermentans DSM 17108 (assembly GCF_000271485.2). Classification (NCBI taxonomy): domain Bacteria; kingdom Bacillati; phylum Bacillota; class Negativicutes; order Selenomonadales; family Sporomusaceae; genus Pelosinus; species Pelosinus fermentans. The sequence goes on along the minus strand of NZ_AKVN02000001.1, from coordinate 3,626,540 downwards.
GGGGCTTCGGCCTTCATCTGATACTCCCACTCATTTAGTGCTATATCGGGAATTTTCTGGTATTGGAGGCATTGTTCATACCCATTCTACCTACGCTACGATTTGGTCTCAAGCCGGCAGAGGCATTCCAACATTTGGTACGACTCATGCAGATTATTTTTATGGTGAGGTTCCATGTACTCGTAAATTAAAATCAGCAGAAGTTGAAGGAAGCTATGAAGATGAAACTGGAAACGTTATTGTAGAGACTATGAAGGGAAGAGTTCCTGTTCATGTTCCGGGAATTTTAGTAGCGAACCATGGCCCGTTTTCCTGGGGGAAAGATGCTCATGAAGCTGTTTATCATGGCGTAGTATTAGAGGAGCTTGCTAAAATGGCTCTTCATACTTGTGCTTTAAATAAAGAAATTGAGGCAATTGATCAGGTGCTGCTTGATAAGCATTTTTTAAGAAAGCATGGGAAAAACGCCTATTATGGGCAAGGCACATTATGAAAATCGTAGTAGTAGGAGATACCTTAGTCAGTGCTGACTATATGGAAGAGCAAGCGAAAAGACTATTTCCAGGCATTGATAAAGAGATTGTAAAATTTGATTGGGAAGTAACAACCAAAAAAGAATTTCAAAAAATCATTTTTGATTTAGAGAAAAATGGTTCTCGGGCGAGGCCATTATCTGAGCCCATTATGAAAGAATTAGAAAGAGCAGAAATTTTTCTCGGTCACTTTGCCCCTTTGTCAGAAGAGACATTGGACAATGCAAAGCAATTAAAACTGATTGCTACGTGCCGGGGCGGTGTAGAGCATATTGATGTAGAAGCGGCAACAAAGAGAAATATTCCTGTGGTTCACGTCATTCGAAATGCAGAGCCAGTAGCGGAGTTTACCCTTGGTCTAATCTTAAATGAATGCAGGAATATAACACGGAGTCATGAAGCCATCAAGAAAGGATTATGGCTTAAGGCATTTCCGAATAGTACCTTTAGTACTGTTCTTTTAGAAAAGAAGATTGGTCTATTAGGATTAGGTGCTATTGGAAAGTTAGTTGCAAAGAAAATGAGCAATCTGGGGATTCAGGTGATTGCTCATGACCCTTACATTACAAAAGAGCAGTTGGAGCAAGAAGGCATTCCGATTGACTTAGTTTCTCTCACGGAATTGTTTCAAGAAGCGGATATTGTATCATTACATATTCGATTAACGGATGAAACGGAAAAATTGGTAAATCTAAAATTGCTTTCTCTCATGAAACCGAGCTCTTACCTGATTAATACAGCACGGGCGGGCATTTTAGATGAAGATGCTATTATTAAGGTCCTGCAGGAAAAGAAGATTGCAGGTGCAGCATTAGATGTGTTCTGGCAGGAGCCCCTCCCCGAGGATCATCCCCTTTTAAAACTGGAAAATGTAACGTTAACCTCCCACATAGCAGGAGATACCATCGATGCCATACCTAAAGCTCCCAAGTTATTAGTCAATGAGATGATTGCGTTCTTAGATCATGGAAAAACCGATATGGTAGTAAATTATAATCGTATCAATTGGAGGGGCTGGATGCCTTGAAGAAAGTAGATGTAATAAAGCCTTTTGAACCGCAAAGACGCAAAGGACGCAAAGGGTTTTAGTGATCTTTTTGTGTTCCCCTTTGTGTGCTGCGTTAGCGGCATTGTGCCTTTGTGGTTCGTAGAATCTTATGTGTTTCCCTTACAAAACTTATACTTTCTATTACTTATAAAAAATAGAAAGTATAAGTTTTGTCATTGCGAACAGAGTGAAGCAATCTCCAAGCAGGGGATTGCTTCACCCTGCTCGCAATGACAGAAACTAGGTGCGAAGAATGACTCTTCGCACCTAGTTTCATATCATTGGTAGGATTTCATATTTGCTCTCCGCGGTCATAGGTATAATCAAATTCTACATTGGAAATGTTGTTTGATACAATGGGATCTCTTACTGGATCAGGCAATAATGTGTAATCTTTTTGAGAGTAGGATTTCATAAATCGAGGCTTTTGCTCGAAAAAGCCTCTTTTATTGGGAGCATAGGCAGGCTTACTTTTTTTCATAATAAATCATATACCTCCTCGATAATTACGTGGTTACCTGAAAAAAATGAGTCTTCATTATGAATAGTGTGCCACGTAATAAGAGAACTATTTATCCGATGACTAAACCGCTCTAAAACTCCTGTTTACAATAAATGGTAATTTTAGAGCGGTTTAGTCCCTGGATGAGTGCGACTAAGATTCAGGTGGAGTTAAAACCCATCTGAATCTTAGTCTTCGTTATCTTATGAAAAAATGATTTCTTGCCCTTTATGACTAATTTGGGTTGTAGTGATTCCTAGTAGTTTAGCTCTTTTGGTAAATTCTTTACTGGCACCATAGTCGTTGCCAAAATGCATGGGCAGCAATAGTTCAGGCTTGACTTTTTCAGCAAAATATTCTGCTCCCATGGAATATGCTTCTTCTAGACGACGGTCTACAGGAAAGAAAGCAATATCCACTTTCTTTCCTTCGATTCGTTTCATTTCCTCCTTGAAGATTTTTTCAGCATAGTCTCGCTCTTTTTTTGCCTCTCCCGACCAATGCCACCAGTTCAAATCTCCTGCGTGGAAAATAGATATACCATCTGCCTGAATGAGAAAGGAAATACCCTGATCTGTGGAGCCAAAGGTTTCAATGATGATGTTGTCGACTGTCAGCTCTTCATATGCAGAAACAATACGGAGATGCTGGCTATCACTCGTAGTCTGTATATCGCTGCTGAGTATGTAATGAATATTGGGGTTGTCTTTTCCCCATTTTAGTATCGTTGGATCAAAGTGATCGGCATGGGCATGAGAAGAAAACACCATTACGTTTTTTTTGTTTTTTAGAAATTCGCTGGTAATCACTCCATCCGCGATACTACGATTATTACCGGAAAAAGGCTGATAATAATCGAAAATAATAAAATGATTTGCCGTTTCTACAGCATAGCCACTATGGAATAAGTAAGTAATTTTTGCTTTCGAAGGATTCATTTTATTCACCTCATAACTATTTTTTATTACGATAACCTTTTTAAAAGTCATTTTAAAGAGTATTCATTTGCTTTAAAATCATTATAGCATTAGTCCCGCTATTTTAAAAATGAAGGGGCTGCCGCATTAATATCTTCTTTTACTTCTCCAAAAGCACCTTCCGCTTGGATGCTACGATTCATTCGAAGTAGTTTCCCGTCTTCCGTTTGTATTCGCTTTAAGGATTCTTCTCGTTTTTGCTTCAAAACATCTAAGAATGGAATAGCGTAGTCATATCCGTTGGCTGTGGTCCAACGGTTGTCCACACAGCATATTCAGAATCTATGCCCAACTGAAGATTGTATGCTGGTTTTAATTGCCCACTTTTCACGGCATCTTCTTTCATTCGCATAAAAGTTGCATCCGGACCTGTTTTGGAAAAACTATTTCTGTTCCCAGCGATATGAAGATACTGATTGTCCAATGAAAAAATAATTCCATACCCCAGCGAGATTTGTATATATTGGCTACCATTTCTACAGAAACATGATATAAATTGGTAACCACGCGAATGAGTTTTCCTTCATAATCAGTAAATTCTATGGCCTTTTTCCTTTAGGGCAGCGATTATAGGTTTATATCCATATCCGGCAGAATACTGGTTAAATATAAATTTTATCGCTTCAGCCTCGGTTTGGTTAATCACATATTGTCTATCTGACCCGATATCATAGCCAAGAGGCGGGATGCCACCTGTATGTTTGCAGTGCCGTTTCCTGCATTCCTTTCATCACTTCCCGCGTCAGATTTTTGGAGTAATATTCCGTCATGCCTTCCAGCACACTTTCCAATATGATTGATCAAGCCTATGCATAATGATGTATTGGAAAGTGCCCAAAGTACTGTCTAGAATCATTTTCTGAAACTGTGGACGATTGTATTTCAGTGATGTGGACAGCGTTCCTGATGATGAATGGATTGATGCTGAAATGAAAGATGGAACAGACTATTTGCTGCAATACGCAGTGCAAGGTGAGATAATCTACTACCGTCTGCTTGGGGACAATGATGATGTAGTTGAGCATGGAACTATTTCAAAAACGATACTTGTCCTATTGGGAGAGATCAACTTGTTTTACTTAGAAAATTGGATATGATATAATCATTACAACGATAGTATTATCAATTTATCAAATTTGCTACATGTGAGGAGGTAGCTTAATGCAAACCCTAAAACAAGAAGCGATTGATGCCATTTCTAAGCTGCCCGAAACAGCTAACCTTGAAGAAATCATGTATAGACTATATGTCATTGATAGAGTGAAAAAAGGACTAGATGCAATCAAACGTGGTGAAAGTATTTCCGTTGCTGATTTAAAGGCAGAGATTGGCTCATGGTAAAATGGTCCGAGCCAGCAAAACGGGATTTGAAGCAGATTCATGATTTTATTGCGAGAGATTCAGAACGCTATGCTAAAAAGGTTGCTATGGATTTTGTAACCCGTTCTGAAGCATTGCAAAGTTTTCCTGAAATGGGGCGAATCATCCCTGAACTTGATGACCCTAGCGTTAGGGAGTTGATCATTTACTCTTATCGCCTGATTTACCGAGTTGCCTTGGGTCAGGTTGAAGTACTGGCAATTGTGCATGTTCGAAGAGAATCGGCAGCGGATGTGCTTCCAGAGCCACAAAACTAAGAGGAACTGAATTAGCAGAATTCCAGATTGTGGAATAGGATGTGGGATTTAGCTGGTGCGGATCGCCTTCACCAGCTAAATCCGGAAAGTGAATTCGAACTGAAAAAGAGTTGTTTGCCATGATGTGGTGAACAACTCTTTTTTCGGTGATGATTTAAAATGTATGGTACTGTAAAAAAGCAGGGCGATTGGGGCAGTAAGTGTGTGCTAAACGTCTTGCTTTTTTACACAATGTCATGCGGGTTTGTTATAATTCTAAATAAAGGATATACAGCAAGAGAATTCTTATATTGAGGTTATATATGTGTTGGAATACAAAGAGATCGTTAAGCCGCTCGAAGATATGCCGCTAAGTAGCTGGCAGCTAACAATTAATGGGTCTGCTGATGTATGGAATAAGCAAGACAATGTACAAAAGTTGAATAATGCTATAAAAGAAATCTATCAAGAGATTTCTGAAAAGTTGGAAGGCATCTGTATATTAAAGGCTATTTTTTAAACATCCAGCTCATGCGTAAACTCTCGCAAAGCCGGGGCTACACTCTTAATATCGAGAATAGGTCTCAGGGAGGGTACCGTAGCACTCCGACTCCCACGAGAATAATTATCTAAAAAATTTGAAGGATACGTGAACAGTTTATATTGGGTTGTCTAATATTAATACTAGGGAGGTATTTATGGATACACAGGATTGGGAGATTATTTATAAGTTGTTTCTGTATAAAAATATTACGAAAACAGCAAAAGAATTATATGTTTCACAGCCGCGACTGACAACGAAAATCAAAGCGATAGAAGAAGAACTGGGAGTTACTTTGATTGAGAGGAACAATAAGGGAATTGAGTTTACTTCTATAGGGAATTATGTGGCACAGTATGCACAAGAGCGGTTCAATGATTTTAGGATGTTTAAAGAGGATATTCATTCTATGACTTATGCAATGGTTGGCAATTTGCGCATTGTTGCACCTTATGTGGTTGTAAAATATCAATTGCCAAAGATGATTTTGGAATTTCAAAAATTGCATCCCATGGTTACTTTCGATATTTCAACTATACATAGTGGGGAAGTTGCAAATTACTTAAAATCGCATTTTTATCATTTTGGATTTATACGCAACAGTCTTGAACTTAAACCGGAGAATATGGTTCGGATAGAGTCAAGCGGAATTTCTATTGTGTATCGTGAAAAATTTGAACTGCAGGATCTTCCGAGATTGAAGCGAATTGATTACCGAACGGACAATTACTATCATAACTTTTTGGAAGAATGGTGGAACAGCCATTTTAAACAGCCGGGAGTTACCAGTGTCCAGGTAAGTGATTTAGAAAGTTGCCGTGAGATGATTTTTGCCGGATTGGGATATGGGATTTTACCTAATCTGGTGTTGCCGGACAAGCATCATTTATATGTGCATCCGTTGATAGATGCAGCTGGACAGCCATTTTCCCGTCATACATGGATGATTTGCAAGGATAATATTTTGCAAAGACCGGTTCCAAAAGTATTTTATGATTTTGTTAAAAATTATATAGTCTGATTTTTTGAAATACGCATTTCTTATGGAGACGATAAGAAATGCGTATTTTTCTATATGTAAAATTAATGATAAGATGATAAAAAAATATTTAAAATTTAGAATTTATTGATTTATTCTGAATTTTATTTAGGCATTTAATGCAGGACGTATTAATCAGAATTTTTGGGTTGCATAAATGTCTATTTGGTAAAAATTTCAAATATAAAGGAAAGTTGTATTTTACAAAATTTGGAGGTCGATGTTATGAAATTAGTTTTTATTGGTTTTGGCGAAGCTGCTTATAATATTGCAGTTGGATTAAAGTCAGAAGGCTTTGGAGAGATGGGAGCTTTTGATGTATGTGCAAAGGATCCGATTCGAGGGAAGCTTATTCTTGAAAGAGCAAAGGAACTAGGTGTTGTTTTGTTCGATGATTTGAGTGAAGCCTGTCAAAATGGTGAGTTCATTTTTTCTTTGACAAGTGCGAAAGACGCTGTTGCGGTCGCTAAGGATGCTTTTCAATATTTGAAAAAAGGGCAGGTTTATATCGACATGAATTCTGCTGCACCGACTGTTGAAGAACAGATAGAAAGATTACCGAGAGCTGAAGGCGTACTCTTCTGTGATGCGGGGGTTATGGGAACGGTTCCAGGTAATCGACATAAGGTTCCTATGTTTCTTTCTGGAGATGGTGCGACTGCCTTTGCTGAAAAATTTGCATCTTTCGGTATGAATTTAACAGTGCTGGAGGCTCCGGCAGGGGGCGCTTCTGCTATTAAAATGTTTAAGAGCGTTGTTATGAAAGGGTTACCGCAATTGATGTTTGAGTCCTTTGAAGGGGCACAAAAATATGGGGTTTTGGACATTTTAGTGGAATCTCTGCGCGGCTCGTTGGAAGGAAAAAGTATACAGAAGTTAGCAGATACCTTTATTGCAAGAACGCTGATTCACGCTGCACGCCGCAGTGCTGAAATGAAAGATGTTGTAAACACATTAGAAACACTGAATGTAGATGCATCTATGTCTAAAGCAACTGTTGCAAAATTAGATCAAATGGCAGGGCAAGATTGGATGAACTTACTGGGCGAGGGCGGCAGCAAGCTCGGTTATCAGGATGCAATGAAAAAATATATGAATTTAAAATGAGAATAAAATTATAAAAAATAAAATTGTAGGGGGATTTACAATGCAAAATGCAATTTATAATGAATTACCAGAATTGATTTCCGATGAATTGATTGAGCGTGTGAAAAAATTAAGTCCAGCGCAGTTGTGCGATGGCATGGAAAAATTAGGGATTCCGAGAAGTGGCTGTATGGATGCTGCTTTGATGCCGGTAGATCCGGATAAGCTGATGATTGGCACAGCATGTACTGTGGATACTATGGAGGGAGATAACTTTCCGATTCATGTGGCAATTTATCAAGGAAAACCTGGATATGTGCTGGTTATTGCAGGTAAAGCCTATATGGAAAGAGCTTATCTTGGTGATTTAATGGCTGGTGCAGCAGCAGCCATTGGGTTAAATGGACTCGTTGTCGACGGTTGTGTACGTGATAAGCATGGGCTTAGAGATTTGCCGATTCCAGTATATTCAAGAGGGTTTATGCAGCGTTCTCCAGCGAAAATTGGTCCGGGCCGCATTAATACGGAAGTTGAATGTGCAGGTATTCGAGTAATCCCAGGTGATTTAGTCGTTGGAGATTATGATGGCGTTACGGTTATCCCAAGAGATATGATTGAAGAAGTATTGGCGGCTGCGGAGGCGAAAGATTCCTATGAGGTGAAGCGCCGTGAAGATATTGCAGCATATGAGAAATGCAAGGTCGAGGGAACCCCTCTTCCTAATTTGGCTCCAGGCTGGGTATTGGACATGTTGAATAAAAAATAATGGAGGATAACCTTTATGGAATTAAGAACGCCTTTAACACAAGAAGTTATTAATAAATTAAAAATAAACGATCAGATTACAATCACTGGAAAAATATATGCTGGCAGAGATGCAGCTTTGCCAAAATTAATGAAGCTTTATAAAAAACAAGAATTAGAAAAAAATGGTATTTATTTAGAGGGCGGTGTGATTTTTCATACTGCGGTTAGTGATGCCGGGATAGGTCCGACATCGAGCAATAAACTGGAAATTGAGGAGTCCATTCCTCTTTTATCAAAGGCCGGGATAAAAATTCATTTGGGTAAAGGAAAGCTTACCGATGAAACCGTTCGTGCCCTAAAGGAGGAAGGTGCAATCTTCGCCGTCACACCACCTGTTTCAGCTCTTTTGACCGCTAAAATGAGACATAAAAAAGTTGCTGCTTTTCCTGAAGAAGGTATTGAGGCTCTATATGAACTGATAATAGAGGATTTCCCTGCGATTGTTGCAATTGCACATGGAGAATCAATTTTTGACAGAAAGTGAGGAGGATGAAATGGAAAATTTACAGGTTGATGTGATTATAGATCGTGTGGCGGATACTTTGGTAAAAGCAAGTTCTACGTTTGCCTCAGATCAAATTCGTGCTTATGAGAGAGCTATCGCAAGAGAAACGAATGAAAATGCAAAATGGGTTCTTGAAAAATTAATTGAGAATTCACAGATTGCAGAGGAACGTTCAGCTCCGCTGTGTGATGATACAGGAACGCCACATGTTATTATTGAGTTAGGTGAAAATGCGATATTGCCAGGTTATTTTCTCAATGCTGTCGAGCAGGGCGTTGCAGAGGGGCTTCGTCGACTGCCTGCCCGTGCGATGGGGGTTTTGGGTAATGAGAAGGAGCGTATTTCTCAAGAAAAGGGGTTGTCAGAGGATCCTGGTTATTTAGCTATGGCACCAGTACGAATCATTCGTGTGACAGGAGATAAAATTAAAGTGCATGTTCTCATGTTAGGCGGTGGTCCGGAATTGCGAGGAAAAACACTGCGTGTTTTTCACAAGCATAATTTTGATGTTGTGTTAGATGAAATGGTCGCATGGGCAAAAGAAGCGGTGGCGTTACTTGGATGTCAACCGGCCATACTGGCTTTTGGTGTAGGCAGAACCAATTTCGAGGCTTCCGCATTGGCAGTTGAAGCTTTAAAAGATGCTAATTTTGATGAACAAAGTGAAATTGAGAAAAGTATCACAGAAAAGGTATCGGCAGAACATATTGGCGCACTTGGATTGGGTGGAGAAAGTTCTGTGTTGGCTACGTTTGTAAAAATTGGTATGCAACGGGCTAGTGGCTGGAGGGTTGTTTCTTTGCGAACAGAATGTTGTGTGGGTCCGCGGAAGGCATTCTGTGAATTTTAACGGACAGATTGAGTGGGGAGGAATAAAATGAAAAATGGAGCTTGGCGAGTTATTCCCATGGTAATTATACCTCTTGCTATATGGTTTATTACACCACCGGAAGGTTTGACAGTGAGTGCATGGCGTCTTTTTGGATTTTATTTATCAGCAATTGTGGGGCTGATTTTAAAGCCGTTCTCAGAAGCTTTGGTTCTTCTATCAACCGTTGGGGCTGCAGGTCTATTTTTGAACAATGTGAGCATTATTCTCGCTGGATATGCTTCGACAACTGTATGGCTGGTGTTTTCAGCTTTTGGTTTTGGTGTTGCCTTTATAAAAACAGGTCTTGGAAGACGTATTGCTTACAGCATGACCCGCTCCTTCGGGAATACGACGCTGCGGCTCGGCTATGTTACTGCCCTTTTGGATCTTGTGATATCGCCTATCACACCTTCGAATACAGCACGTAGCGGAGGGATTGTATTTCCGATCATCCTTTCAGTGGTAAAAACCATAGGTTCTGAACCGGGAGCAACAGCAAAAAAAGCTGGTTCTTATTTGATGTTAAATATCTATTTTGTTATGAAGGTTACCAGTTTTATGTTTGCTACGGCCATGGCGCCCAATCTTCTTATGATCGAATTTAGTAAGAAAATTTTAGGGGTGCAGCTTGATTGGGGCTTGTGGGCTGTGGCTATGCTGGTACCTGGACTGGTACTACTGGTTTTAGTTCCCCTGATTGGCTATTATATGGATAAGCCGGAACTCACTAAAATTGATAATAAAAAGCTTGTTGAAGAAGGCCTTAGGGATTTAGGCCCGATGCAAAAAAAAGAAAAAATTTTGGTGGGGATATTTATCTTCGCTCTTTTAGGATGGGCGCTTCCCTCTGTTTTTGGCCTTTTCGGCATCAAACTTGTCATCAATGAAACGGCTGTCGCCATTGTCAGCATGAGCTTATGTTTCTTGCTTGGTGTTATTGGCTGGGATGAATTTTTGGACAATAAGGGAGCATGGAACACGCTGATTTGGTTTGGCGGCATCATAGGACTTGCTAGTGCGCTTGACAAAGCCAAGTTTTTCCCATGGCTTGCAGATGTTATTAAGGATAATATCAATTTTGGCAATAATCCTTTTCTTGCTTTGGTTATTATCGGTTTTTTCAGCATAGTTATCCGATATTTCTTTGCATCGGCTAGTTCGTATGCGGTTGCTATGTTGCCGGTTCTGCTTACTGTTGGTAAGGTTGCGGGTATCGAACCGATGTCATTGGCCTTGGTATTGGCAGGGACGAATTCATATGGCGGATCCCTGACGCATTATGGAGGGGGAGCGGCCCCCATCATCTTTGGTGCAGGCTATAACACCGTTAAGACTTGGTGGATTGTAGGTGCTGTAATAGCGATTGTCTGTTTCGTCGTTACAATGACGATAGGATACGGATGGTGGAAGCTTTTAGGGATTATCTAACTGCTCTCATAAGTCTAGGGCATGGCCGTATAGATAATAAAAGAGGCCGTCTGGAGGGAATGCTTTTCTCCAGACGGCCTCTTTCTGGTTTTGACGCAGCGTTTCCTGAAAGAGAAGAATTTGCTTACATCTTATAAAGATGCATTATTGTATGTCGGATTTAGATAATCGTAAGCGGAGTAGCATCCATGGCCATTAGTGGTGGAATTTTGGCGATGACTTGGTGGAATAACGGAGTTTAAGTTGTAGGACCCAGCAAAGCGTCGATCTTCTTTAATATCGTTCCGATTGCGGGAATGATTTTTGGCGTTGTATTTTTTGGGGAACCTCTAGGGCGGAGTGAGATTATGGACGGCTTGTGGATTATTTCCGGCGTATATCTAAGCACCCAAGGGGCTGCCACCAAACCATAACAGCTTCTTTATTTTTAGTTTGAAATTGTCTTAGTATCTTTCCGATTATTCCATTTAGCGATTGAAGGCAGTATGAACCCTAAGCCTAAAAGAACAAAAGGTGTCAATAAATTAAGGGACAATTGGAAATACCATTGTGAGGTATAAAGCTGCACGCCTTTCGGGAACATACCCATGATACAGGCGAAAGCGGTAAAGAGGAAACACCACAAGCCAATCGTGATTGCAAGCCTGGAGTTTTGGATAAATTTGTATTCAGAATTGAATTTTCCAACAAGACGGCGTAGTGCCATATAGGCAACAAACACCCACAAGTAGCGCAAAGGCATGACTATGGAATTTAAGTCGAGTAGCCAATTGTATAAAGAATTCATATCACCGATTCCTAAGGCTGGAATAATAATCATGATTCCGACAAGTATGGCAGTTAATTTATATCCGTTGATGGGGGCATCGTATTTGTTGGTTTTGGTCAAAATAGCTGGGATATACTTAGAGTCACCTTCTGCCAGTAATACTTTAAGTGGAGCATCGATCGAAAATACGAGAGCAGAAAGCTGACCGAGAGCACTGGCAATTGCATACAAGATAAGGAGAAAATTACCTACCCCATAATATTGTCCCAGCATTTGGAAAGCATAATATTGGCCATTCATTTTTAAATCTTTGGGTATGTTGTTGGCATCAAACATCATACCCATGGCGACAGAACCTAACAATGCAGAAAGAGCTACTAAAACAGCAACAATAATCATTCCACGGGGAAACTCTTTAGTAGGATTATTCGTATTATTTACGTAAGGAGATATCTTTTCAGCCCCGCCAACTGCAAACACTAGCATGGAAATCGTAGTAAAGTAAGTAAAGTCAAAGTTGGGAATAAATGTATGATAACTTAGGTCTGTGGTTGCTACAGCAGCACCTCGAATAGCTGGTGCCGCAATCATTAAAATTACATATAAGAAAGACATTACCAACATGGAGAGACCTGCAACAGTTCCGATGCGTTTTAATGATGTAATCCCCCTGGATGCAACCCAGAGGAAAAATAGAAAGATTGCTAATGTCATAAGTTGTAAAGTCATGGGGCTAAATGCCTTGATAAACTTTCCATCTTGAAAGATGCCCCAGCCTAGGGCTACTAATGCTGCTTGTGGTTTTTGTGCAAGATACGGTACATGCACCGCCCAATAGGTCCAGCCAGCGAAATAAGCAAGTAAAGGACCTGTGGTTGAGCGAATCCAGGTACTGACACCTGCTTTTCCATCTTTAAAGGTAGAACCCATTTCACCGACCATTAACACGTAGGGAACAAAATAAAGTCCAATGATGAGTATCCATGAAACGATAACTGTGAGTCCTTGATTGGCATAGTTATTAACTACATTGCCAAAACCCCAAACCATGATAAAACCCATAAGAGCAAGATTATACCACCTTAGTTTTTTTACCCCGTCCTGAGCCATAGATAAATCTCTCCTTTCAAATTGTCTTCTCTGAGAAGACAATTTATTCTATCATTCTTTTAGAAAGGAGGCAATCAGCCTTAAGATTAGGACTGATTGCATTAGAATGATTTGAGCTTGTGGAAGGAAACTCAAGTTTTTTATAGTAAAACAATTATAACAAATATGAATTGCAAAAAGATTAGATTAAAGTAATATTTTCAGTAATAGTACACTGTATGTGGAAAATACGTCCTATATGTGGACGTATTTAATGGATAAAAATTATAAAATTTTAAAAAAGAAGGTATCAGCATGCTGCTGATACCTTCAACTGAATTAAATTGTAATCTGAGCACCTAACAAGTCAACAAAAGCTTTGAGCCAAGCAGGATGATTGGGCCATGCTTGAGCGGTGACTAATTTGCCGCAGGTGACAACGGGCTGATCTTGCCAAGTGGCTCCAGCCAGGCGGCATTCTGCAGAGCAGGCAGGGTACGAGGTAACATTGCGATCCGATAATACACCAGCAGCAGCGAGAAGCTGGGTGCCGTGGCAAACAGCGGCAACAGGTTTGTCTGCTGTGAAAAATGCTTGAACGATGGCAATGCTTTCATCATACATTCTAATATATTCAGGTGCCCGTCCGCCTGGAATGACAAGACCTATATAATCATCGGGATTTACATCGACGGTTGCTATATCTACGGGGATACGATGACCAGTTAATTCGATATAGGTATCTAGATTTACAAAATCATGTACGACTAGCTGTAATGTGTCACCTGCTTTTTTGTTTGGAGCGGCGACATCTACTTGATAGCCTAGCATCATTAATGCTTGTTGAGGTACTTTCACTTCATAGTCTTCTGCACAGTCACCCGTTAACAATAAGATCTTTTTTGTCATGATTGTAAAACCTCCTTTTTGATTACCGTAGGATTTCTAGATCCTAAGCTATCTTTCCTGCATGCATCATCCCCTAATGATTAAAGTATACCTTTTTTTCTAAGATAAAGACCAACGCAGCAGCTGGTAGTAAGGGCAAAAAATAAAACGAGCCAAAAACCTATCGCTGTATCGTTTCCAGGTACAGGAACGGTCATACTCCAAAAGCTTGAAATCATCGTTGGAATGGAGATCAATATGGTTGCGGAAGCCAAGAATTTCATAATATGATTTAGATTGTTATTGATGACAGAAGAAAAGGCATCCATCATACTGCTTAGAATTTCACTATAGGTCTGTACGAGTTCTAAGGCCCGTTTATTTTCAATAATAACGCTTTCTAAGACGTCTTCATCCTCTTCATGCATTTGCAGTAAAGGGCGCATTTGTGGGTCTGAGCGCATACGAAGTATTGTCTCAGCCACAATTACATTGCCGCGCAAAGCAGCGGTAAAATAAGTGAGTCCTTTTTCCAGGTCAAGGAGCTGAAAGACTTCTTCATTTGTTGTTGATTTGCGTAAGTTAAGTTCAATTTCATCTGTCCGTCTGCGGATTTGGCGTATGTACTTCAAAAAAACTGTATCTGCATGATACAATATTTGAAAGAAAAATTGGGTTCTCCTGGCAGTGTCAAATAAGAAACGGCTTCGATCGTTATGTTCAGGGAGCACTTGGACTAAATGATCACTGATGGTGATCGTTGTATGCGGAGTTAGTATAATGCTGAGAGGGGATGTTTCATAACGATCCTCGCCGAGAGAAAGGGGTACGTGAATAATAGCAAGAATACAGTTTTGTCCTAAGATGATTCTAGGACAGTCATCTTCATCGATTGCAAAGCGAAAAAAGTATTCAGGGATTTGAGCGGCAGCTGACAGTTGTAAGATCTCTTCTACTGTTGGGTCGATGAGCTTTATCCAAACTCCCTTTTCAGAAGGGTCCCATGAAACTTCCTGGAGCTTGTCTTGCAATGTTTTGTAGGTTGTCAGCATATTCTTCTCCTATTAGCCTTTTTGCACCCAATATTGTGCCTTAGAAATACCTTCTAAATCGATATTTTCTACAATTCCGACAATGGCTGCGTCAACAGCACTATTGTCGTTGTTCATTACCCGCCGTGCAGAGCTTCCAGTAGATACTAACACCGTATCGCTATTGCCTGCTCCTACAGTATCGACTGCAACTTGCAGGCTGATGGTGTTCATTCCGTCTAAATTTAAGGGTTGAACCACTAATAACTTATTGCCGATTAAACTTTCATTTTTAGTCGGGGCCACAACGGTTCCTACCACTTTGCCAAGCCACATAAAATTTCCTCCCAATCCTTTTTCGGTTTAGTCTTTTCCTTATCTATTGTCTTTATTGGATAAAAGATTACAATTCCCTTTGTATTATTTTGTGTCACCATGGAATATTATTGTTTTGCAAATTAAACATAAAAGGGATTATCTTGGAAATGATATTTTACAAGTATAAGTTTTGTATTTTCCTTAGATGGCGGATCTAAAGATGCCTTCGATTTCCTCCTGAGGACCTTGGCGAGGATTGGTTACGCAGCAAATGTCTTTGAGAGCGTTTGCTGCAAGAGTTGGAATATCTTTTTCATTAAATCCCCGTACTTCAGAAAGGGTCTTAGGGATCTTAAGATCCTGAATTAGTTCTTTAATTGCAGCTACTGCCAGCAAAGCCGCAGCTTCGTCTGATAGATCTTTAGTATCCTTACCTAAAGCACGGGCAATGGCAGCATAGTGATGAGGTACAGCATGGCGATTATAGTCGACAACATAAGGCAGCATGATCGAATTGGCTAAACCATGGGGCAAGTTATACATTCCGCCTAGTTGGTGTGCTAGAGCATGTACATAGCCTAAGCTGGCATTATTAAAGGCAATTCCAGCTAAATATTCGGCGTAAACCATCATTTCTCTTGCATGTATATCACTGCCATTTGAAAAGGCAGTTTTAAGATAACCCGCAATCAGTTCAATGGCTTTTAGAGCTTTACAATCTGTGACAGGGGTGGCATTGGTAGATACATAGGCTTCAATCGCATGAGTCAATGCATCCATTCCTGTAGCAGCAGTAAGACCGGGCGGCATTCCTAACATAAGTTCTGCATCATTTACGGCGATAATCGGTGTTACATGCCAATCGGTAATTGTCATTTTAATGTGATTTTTTTCATCCGTAATTACACAAAACCGAGTCAATTCGCTGCCCGTGCCGGCAGTTGTATTGATGGCAATTAAAGGAGCAGAGGTCTTTTTGGATTTATTAAGTCCTACATAGTTCTTGATCTCCCCTCCATTGGTTGCGAGTAAAGCAATGGCTTTAGCGCAGTCATGAGGTGAACCTCCGCCAAAGGAAATCAGAAAATCACAACCATTATCCTGAAACAATTTTAAGCCATAATCTACTTGCGGGATTGTTGGATTAGGGGAAACATCATCATGGATGATGTAAAATACACCCGCACTTTTTAAAACATCTGTTAATTTATCAATTAATTTCATTTCCACTAGTATTTTATCGCTTACAATAAGAGCCTTGCGAAATGCCATAGGCTTTATATAGTTTACGATTTGATCCAAGCAGCCAACGCCTAAAATACTTATAGGTGTCATAAAATATTCAATGACTTTTTTGTTCATATTTTTCTTAACCTCCTTATATCAGCGTAGTTAAAATAACCATAACATTGCTATTTTATTTCAGCAAGGGTTATTATGGCTAGTTTTGGTGATTGAGCAATAAATCAATACAAGATAACAAAGGAGAACCTATATATGATTTTACTTTGCCAGTTGTAAGAGTAAATCAGACTATGGAATTTTATTAACATCTTACGAAAAAAAATTGCTAAATGTCTAAATGTAAGAAGGAAAGAAACTTCACGTTACGGAATGATTATTATATGGAAAGTGCAGCAAGGTATGAGGGAGGCAAAAAGTTTGTTTGGAAATGTGATTGGCGATTTTATTACCGGGTTTCAATTTTTGACACGAATTCCAATCAAAGCACAAACCCAATGGTCGCCAAATAGCTTTAGTCAGAGTGTTAAATATTTCCCGCTTATTGGCGGGATTATTGGTTTGATTTTAGCTGGGATTGTATATGGAGCGCAAGGGCTTTTGGGAGTAAAAATACCGATGCACCTTCTGGCAATCGGATTGATTTTGTTTGAAATCATATTGACCGGGGGTTTACACTGTGATGGGTTAATGGACACCATTGACGGTGTTTTTTCAGGAAAACCTCGTGAAAAAATGTTAGAGATTATGAAAGACAGCAGAGTCGGTGCTTTTGGTGCAATGTCTTTTTGTCTGTTAATCTTTGTAAAATATTCTTTGCTTATGGATATGGATCCTAAGTTGTTACCCTTAGCCGTTTTAGTTATGCCGATTGTAGGACGGACAGCCGTTGTCATTCCGATTACATTCTATCCTTATGCCAGGCCGGAAGGGCTAGGAAAGGCATTTTATCAATCTTCACATAAGTATACCCTTTATGTGGCCGGAATATTAGCAGCATTGCTGCTAATTCCTTTGGGTAAAATTGTAATCGTAAGTGGAGTTATCGGTATAGGTTTTGCGTTTCTTCTTTCTGAATATGTCAGTAAACGTCTCGGCGGTTTAACAGGGGATGTATATGGGGCGACGATTGAACTGACGGAAATTGTTACCTTGTTGGTATTCATTATTTATTCATAGCGGAAAGAAGGTGATTCTTTGACTCGGGTAATTTTTGTGCGTCACGGTCAGACTTCCTGGAATCAAGAGGGGAAATATCAAGGGCATAGCGATATTTCATTAAATGAAAGAGGAATAAAACAAGGAAATTTAGTAGCAAAACGCTTAGCGAAGGAAAAAATAAGCGCAATCTATAGCAGCGATTTATTGCGGGCACAGCAGACTGCTGAGGCTATTGCCAAGTATCATGAATTGCCCGTTATAACCAAGCCGGAGTTTCGTGAAATTAATTTTGGCATTTGGGAAGGACTTACCTATCAAGAAATTATGGCAGATTGGTCAGAAATCTTAACTGCAATGTATTCTAAGCCAGGTGAAATCGGTCCGCCTCAAGGGGAAAGCTTTCAGGTTGTTAAACAACGTGTAACTCACGCACTGCAAGAGTGTGTCAAAAAGCATCAAGAGCAGACCATTGTGCTTGTTTCCCATGGGGGAACGATGAGAGTACTGCTTTGTGCTGCATTGGGAATCGGTTTAGATAAAATGTGGTCTATGCGACAGGATAGCTCCGCAATCAATATAATTGATTATATTGATAATCGAGCAGTAGTAGCGTTAGTGAATGACACTTGGCACGTCAAAGATATTTGATACAGGCTAAATGGGATTTTTTTAACGAACTACTTGATTATATTGCTCATCTGCGAATAGTGGATAGGAGAATGAGATAAACTGTAGTACTATTGTGATAACAGAATAAATTGCCACCAAACAGGTGCCTCTTTAACTAGAGGAGAATAGGGAAGTTCGGAAGGGAAGCATATTCCTTAAACGACGCGGTCGCGCCACTGTAATCGGGGAGAAAGTCCTGCAAATGCCACTGGGAAACCAGGAAGGCGCAGGAATTTTAAAGATCCGTAAGTCAGGAGACCTGCCTGTTATGGCTGTCATCTACCCTCGCGTAAGGGGTAATGCCAGAAGGATGGGATTTTTATATAAAATACCTAGCCTTTTGGGCTAGGTATTTTTGTGGTGTGCCCAGCATGGGCGCTTACTAGTTGGTGAAAGTCCAATACGGGGGTTGATAGTGCCAACCGTTAGCCTAAGACAAGGGTGTCCATCGCGAGGTGGAATCTGAAGGAAGTCGGCGGCAAAACTCCGGTCTGAGGAAGACGAACTACATACAAGGCATATGTCAGCTGGGTGAGTTTGCCGCACAAAACGAAGCCCTAAACTATCCGAAGCGGGCGATGTAAATGTAGCAGATAGGTGGAGTGAAAGTAAGCGTTCTTACCTGGGGAGATCTGACAGTCAAGCTGTGGATATGAATTTGAAAACGGCAACCCGTGCAGTAATGTACGACTGAGCTGTCAGAAGTCAGCAGAGGTCATACTACCAGAGCGGCTATATACGCTCTGGGAAGGACCGAACAATAGGAGGTTTCCGAATTTTGAAAGGTACGAAGAAATGCGTAGAAAGCAGACAACTTCACAAAGAAGGCTGCCTACAGGAGACAAGAGTGGAACTCAGAGGTAATGTAGGAGTGCCGAGCATTTCTCCCATGCCCGAAAGAGGAAGAAACGGTGACAATGAATACGCCGGTGGATTGCTGGAGAAAATCCTTCACCGAGATAACATGAATCTTGCTTATAAGCGAGTGAAGGGTAACAAAGGAAGCCATGGAGTCGACGGAATGACAGTAAATGAACTTTTACAATTCCTGAAACAAAACGGCAACCAACTCAGGCAATCCATACTAGAAGGGACCTATAAGCCCGAGCCGGTCAGACGGATAGAAATACCGAAACCGGACGGGGGGAAAAGGCTACTTGGTATACCTACTGTAGTTGACAGAGTGATACAACAAGCTATAGCTCAAATATTAACCCCAATCTATGAAATGCAGTTTTCGGCAAATAGCTACGGGTTTAGACCCGGCAGAAGTGCAAAACAAGCGGTAGTAAAATGCAAGGAATATATCGAGGCAGGATACACCTGGACAGTTGATATCGACTTGGCAAAGTATTTTGATACCGTAAATCACGATAAACTCATGCGCTTGCTTTCAGAAACCATCGAAGATAGCCGAGTGCTGTCGCTGATACGCAAATATCTGAAATCAGGAGTCATGATAAATGGCGTGGTACAGGAGAGCGAGGAAGGCTGTCCTCAAGGGGGCAATCTTTCTCCACTTCTGAGTAACGTCATGCTGAATGAACTGGACACTGAACTCACGAGACGGGGCTTAAAATTCTGTCGTTATGCTGATGATCAGAATATTTACGTCAAAAGCCGGAAAGCGGCAGAACGGGTCATGGCAAGTATCACGCGATTTCTTGAGCAAAAATTAAGGCTCAAAGTCAATCAAGAAAAGAGTACAGTAGACAGGCCGTGGAAGCTGAAATTTCTAGGTTTTTCGTTCTATCACAAAAAAGGTGGATTAGGAATTAGAGTTCACCCTAAGCCTGTAAAGAAATTCAAGCAAAAGCTGAAGGAAATAACAGGACGAAGCAATGCTATGAGCATGGAGCAAAGAGCGGAAAAGCTCCGGCAGTGCATTGTGGGCTGGATGAACTACTTTGGAATGGCTGATATGAAAACCCTAGCTAAAGCATTGGATGAATGGCTGAGAAGAAGGATTCGAATGTGCTTGTGGAAGCAATGGAAGAAAATTGGGACGAAGCACGATAATCTTGTTGCTCATGGCATAGATAACCGCAAAGCGTGGGAATACGCCAATACAAGAAAGAGCTACTGGCACACAGCCAATAGCCCAATCCTTTCTCGGACGTTAACCAATGAATACCTCAGGAAAATCGGCTTCATCACCATAAGTGAAAGGTATTCACTAGTACACTAATTCTGTTGAACCGCCGTATACCGAACGGTACGTACGGTGGTGTGAGAAGTCGGCTACTCAACTAATGGGTAGCCTCTTACTCGATTTTTAATATCAGCGATTGGAGGAAACGTTGAACACAGAGGGCACAGAGATCCGCGGAGGACACAGAGAAAAAATTAAATATCTATCTTTTCTCAGTGTTCTCTGCGCCTCTGCGGTTCGATTCTGTTTTATATGTTTCAAAGAATGTGTTAACGCTTTTCTTATCTATTATAATTTTAGGAGGGGCAGATATGGATTTGGAAGCCAGAGTGGATGAATTGCTGAATGGGGCGGCGAAACCACCTCAGAGTTTGGGAAAATTAGAAAAACACCTCAAGAAAGTAATAATGGCATGGGGAGAAATTCACTCGGAGATGAAACCGCATCATATCATCTTTGCAGCTGATAATGGAATTATTGAAGAAGGTGTTGTCAATTACCCTGGGGAAATTACCTATCTGCAAGCCAAGAATATGGCAGACGGCAGAGCGACGATAAGCTGTTTTTGCCAATGTAATCAAATACCTTACAGCGTCATTGATATTGGTATTAATAACGAGAAAGAAGCTGGTATTCATCATAAAGTAGCCTTTGGAACGAAAAATTTTATGAAAGAAGAGGCTATGACACAAGAAGAATTTGATCGGGCTTGGGCGGTTGGAAAAGAAGTAGTAGCAGACCTTATTCAGCGGGAAGGAGTGAATATCTTCTCTTTTGGTGAAATGGGGATTGGCAATACGACAACCTCGTCGGCTGTTTTACATGCTCTTACAGGAATGCCGCCGGAATTCATTGTTGGCTATGGAGCTGGATTGAGCAGCAGCGAATTTTTAAAGCATAAGCGAAATATAGTAGCAAAAGGTGTAGAGCGTCATAAAAATAAAATGCAAAAAGTCGAAGAAATTCTACGCTGTGTAGGAGGATTTGACATTGTAGGTATTTGTTCTGGGATGCTGCAATGTGCCAAACTGGGTGTTCCTTTTGTAATTGATGGATTTATCACAGCAGTAGCCTATGCCTGTGCATTTCGTATAGACAATACAATTGAAAAGTACGGAATTCCTTCTCATATGTCAAAAGAACCAGGTATGGCTTACTCACTATTGTTGGGGAATATTCCGGCAGAGGATGTGATTCTTCATGCCAACATGGCTTTAGGTGAGGGGACAGGCGCGATTCTAATGGTCTCTATGCTGAAAACCATGTCATACACTATGCAGAACATGGCAAGACTTTCCGATTTTGTATTAAGTGAACCCGCGTCAGCACAGACTGCTGCCGTATAATACATCGTCTTTGCTTGCTATAATATAGTAAAATATTGCTGTTTGCAGGAACTGGTTTCCCTTTTATCTAATACTTATCATGTTAAGGAAGGCTTAATACAGCTGATATTTTTTCATATTAGCTGTATTAAGCCCTATTATCAAACGATGCAGCCGCTCTAAGGCCCCGCTTGTCAAAGATGGGGGTCTTGGAGTGGTTTGGTTGTTGGATGATAGCAACAAATGATATAGTATAGAAGTTTTGATAAGGGGAGGATTGCGAGTGCAAGCATTAAATCGATTTACCTTAGGCGAAATTGTCAATACTCAAATTTTACAAGAAATACAAGATAAATTCTCTGAAGCAACGGGATTGGCGGCAGTGATTGTTGATCCTGAAGGCAATCCGATTACAAAACCCAGTAATTTCACAAAGTTTTGCAGCTATGTTCGTTCTCTTCCTCAAGGGCTAACCCGATGTGTGCAATGTGATGATAAGGGAGGGCGTCGTAATCAGAAACCTTTTGTGTATACATGTCATGCTGGCTTGACGGATCTAGCGGCTCCTATAGTTGTAGAGAATCAATATATTGGTGCATTTCTCGCAGGACAAGTTATTTTGCTCCAGGAAGATGATGATGTTAAAAGCAATATGTTCTGCTGTACAGATGATTTGGGACTGGAGGCAGAACGATTATCGGAATTTTTTGATATCGTGGAAGTCGTGCCGGAGAAACGCATAAAGGCGGCAGCAGATCTAATCTACATTATGTCAAATTATATTGTAGAAATTGGTGTGGCCAATCTTGCGGGCAAGCACCTTGTAAAAGAGATAAAGGCCAAGGCGGAATTAGAAACAATGCTCCGTGCTACGGAATTAAAAGCACTGCAATCTCAGGTCAACCCGCATTTTTTATTTAATACCTTAAATACTATAGCTCGTTTAGCAATGCTGGAGGGAGCGAGTCAGACTCAGGAAGTAGTCTATGCTCTATCGGATTTATTACGTAATAATTTGCGGGATATAGAAATATTAAGAACCTTAGAACAAGAAGTAAAATCCATTAAAGATTATTTGCTGATCCAGAAGATGCGTTTTGGCGAACGTATACAGACCTATATTGATGTGGATGCGTCCATTATGGAAATAAAAATTCCTCCTCTGACTCTTCAGCCTTTAGTGGAGAATGCCATTATTCACGGACTGGAAAGTAAGGTGGAAGGTGGGGTGGTTCACATTAGCGGGCGACTTGAGGAGGAAGAGGTTATTCTCATTGTCAGGGATACTGGTATTGGTATATCATCCGAGGAAGTTGCAGCTATTTTTCGTGCAGAAAAACGTAAACAAATTCATGGGCAGACGACAGGCTTGGGAATTATTAATGTTCACAAGCGAATTCAGCATTACTTCGGTAATGAATACGGTCTTACGATGGAGAGCAAACTAGGAGAAGGGACTAGCATTTACATCCGCCTTCCCTACAGTCCAATGTAAGAGCAGTGCAGCAAGGAGAAAAGAATGTATACATTATTGATTGTAGATGATGAACAATTAGAAAGGCAGGCCTTGCATTTTATTGTTACGCAAAAATGTCCTGCCATAAAGGTAATTGGCGAAACGGGAGATGGAAAGAGTGCTGTTCAGATTGCTGCGGCGCAAAGACCGGATATTGTTTTAATGGATATCCGCATGCCGGAAATGAACGGGCTGGAAGCGGCAAAGCGCATTCGTGCTTTATCGCCTGATACTGTAATTATCATGCTTACGGCTTTTGATGAATTTAGTTATGCAAAACAAGCATTAACGATTGGAGTCGTAGAGTATCTCTTAAAGCCTGTTCGCCCGGATGACATTATGCATACCTTAGAACTTACCATTCAAAAAGTGGATGAATTGAAGAGGAAAAAACAAGAAGAAGCTTCTTTACGGAAAAGCGTAGAAGATGCCATCCCCTTTATTCAAATGTCTTTTGTCTATGATTTGATTTCTGGAAATATTAAAGAAATGGAGCATTTTCAAGAACGATCACGTTTTTTGGGAATGAAAGTAGACCCTGGTGTTGTCTTGGTTATTGATGTTGATAATTTTAAGCAGCTTACCTCTAGTGATAGTGAATTAGAAAAGCAAATGATTAAACAAAAAATTTACAAACTTATTTGTAGTGTTGCTGGCGATTATGCACTGGTTACCCCATTTGGCAGTGACAATTTGATTGTTTTATTAGGCTTTGCTGAAGTGGAAAGCGAAGAAAGAATAAAAAGTAATGCCCAAAAAATTGCTGTAGATATACAAGAATGTATTGCGCAAGCCATGAATATCAGTATTACCATCGGAATTGGGCGATATTACAGTGATCCAAGAGAAATTCATAAGTCCTATTTAGAAGCTTTGCATGCCCAGCAGCAGCGATTTTATTTAGGTGATAGTCAGATCATTCACGTGGAGGATGTACCCTATCTGACTACAGGACCTTTTAACTATCCTTTTCACTATGAGCGAAATGTGCTTGACAAGGTGCGATGCGGTGATCGAAAGCAAGCAAAAGAAGCACTGCATGAATTGTTAGATGGAATATTTGCCAGTAAGGCTAATATGGACACGATTAAAGCATGTGTGCTGGAATTGTTAATTGTATTGTCTCGGTCAGCCGTAGAGGGTGGTGCCAATGTAGAACAATTAACACTATTAAATTTAAATTGTATTAATCACTTGAATGAGTGTAATAATAAAACACAGGTAGAGGCATGGATGTTTGCTTCTTTGGATCACTTTATGGACAATATGCTTGAAAATAGAAGCAGTATGAACCTTAGAGTCATTAATAAAGCATGCGATTATATTGTGAAAAATTATCATAAGAATATATCCTTAGAAGAAGTTGCCCAAACGGTGCATTTAAGTCCGTTTTATTTTAGCAGGCTTTTCAAACAAGAGAAGGGTTTTAATTTTGTGGATTTTCTAACGAAAGTAAGAATTGAAAAAGCGAAGAAAATGCTGCAGAATCCCGATTTTACGGCGGTGCGAATTGCTGCAGAGGTAGGGTATCAAGATGCTAGTTACTTTAGCCGTGTATTTCGTCAGACAATGGGGATGACACCAAATCAATATCGAAATGAAATTCGTAATACCAAGCAAGAGTAAAAAAACGAATGCAAAAAAGTTCCATATCAGAGCAAAAAAAGAATAAAAGATAATTCTGAATAAAAAAGGATTATGAAAGATAAAATAGGACTACGGTAAAGTAGTCCTATTTTGCTTTTATGGTAGAAAAATTTGAATAAAAAAACAAAATAATCCTGCAAGATAAATGTGAAAAAAATATCCAGATTATGGTTGAGATGGATGCAGCAATTATGTCCAGTGGCTAAGCAATAAATATGCAAGGTAAAAAACTAAAAACGGGAAATAGTTATAATTGTCAAACTAATGTAAGGAATGCGAGGAAATGGTATGTCGGAAGAAAAGGTAAGAGTGGTTCAAGAATATGTACCAGGCAAACAAGTGACCTTAGCCCATCTCATATCCAATCCCAAAAAGGAGTTATGTGACAAGCTAGGGTTAGAGAGCACTTCGGCGATTGGAATCTTAACCATTACCCCTAGTGAAGCTGCCATTATTGCAGCGGATGTGGCAACAAAAGCAGCAGATGTAAAAATTGGCTTTATGGACCGTTTTACAGGATCGCTGGTACTGGTCGGTACCGTATCCAATGTGGAAGCAGCCCTTAAGCAAGTAACCAATTTATTAGTCAATAGTTTGGGATTTAGTGGTCCCAAACAAACGAAGTCATGATATGCAGAAGGTAATGTTAGTTGGGGCCATAGGGGCAGGCAAGACATCTTTGATTCATACGCTGCAAAAAGATGTCCGGTCAGCTGAAAAGACCCAAAGTATCCAGTTTTCAGATGGAGCCATTGACACTCCGGGAGAATATGCTCAGATACCGCGTTTCTATTCGGCATTAATGACAACAGCTATGCAAGCATCTGTTGTCGTTGTTGTGCAGGATGCAACAAATCTGAAAGTAACTCTGCCGCCTGGATTTGCCGGAATGTTTTCCCGCCCTGTTATTGGGGTAGTAACAAAAGTCGATGTACCTGGCATTGATCGAGAAAAAGCTAAATCTCGCTTAATGGAAGTCGGTGTTAAAGAACCAATCTTCTTCGTTTCTTCTCGTACTGGAGAAGGGATAGAAGAATTAATTGCACACTTTGGGGAAGGGAGGTGTAGTTCATGAGCGAAGCATTAGGGATGATTGAAACAAAAGGATTAGTAGGTGCTATTGAAGCTGCCGATGCTATGGTAAAGGCAGCAAACGTTGAATTAGTGGGTTATGAAAAAATTGGCTCTGGCTTAGTGACAGTAATGGTGCGCGGTGATGTTGGTGCCATTAAAGCGGCAACCGATGCAGGTGCCGCAGCGGCTCAAAAAGTTGGCGAAGTCGTGTCTATTCACGTTATTCCGCGTCCCCATACCGATGTGGAAAAAATTCTTCCCAAAATAAAATAGGAATTTAATGTGGAGGTAGAAATTATATGCAAGAGCAATTAATTGATAAGGTTATGGATGAAATTAAAAAGCGTATGGAGAATCATACTCCTGCTGCGCAAGGGGCTCAAGAAAAACCTAAAGCTTCAGCAAATCCTGGTATCACTGAATTTGTGGGAACTGCAATTGGCGATACCATTGGTTTAGTGATTGCAAATGTCGATCCTATGCTGCATGAAAAAATGAAAATCGATCCTAAATATCGTTCCATTGGTATTTTAGGTGCTCGTACTGGTGCTGGCCCACATATTATGGCTGCTGATGAAGCTGTAAAGGCAACCAATACTGAGATTATTACCATTGAATTGCCTCGTGACACCAAAGGTGGAGCAGGACATGGATCGTTGATTCTCTTTGGCGCGGAAGAAGTATCAGATGCCCGCCGTGCAATTGAAGTTGCACTAAAAGAACTGGATCGTACGTTTGGCGATGTATATGGCAATGATGCTGGGCATATTGAGCTGCAATATACGGCTCGGGCAAGCTATGCAATTAATAAAGCCTTTGGTGCTCCAGTGGGAAAAGCATTTGGATTGATTGTTGGTGCTCCTGCTGCCATTGGCGTACTTATGTCTGATGTTGCTGTAAAAACAGCTAATGTTGAAGTAGTTGGCTATGGCAGTCCAGCAGGCGGGACGAGTTATTCCAATGAAGTGATACTTCAGGTTACTGGTGATTCTGGTGCCGTACGCCAAGCAGTACTTGCCGCTAAAGAAGTAGGCATCAAATTATTGGAAGCTATGGCTGGTCCGGCTCCATCATCAACTAAACCGTATATCTAAAGCAGGGAGGGGAAAACAATGAAGAAATCAAAACGTTTTGAAGTCTTAGCTGCCCGCCCTGTAAATCAGGACGGTTTCGTAAAAGAATGGCCGGAGGTTGGCCTGATCGCTATGGGCAGCCCTAACGATCCGGTGCCTAGTATCAAAATTGAGAATGGCAAAATCGTAGAAATGGACGGCGTTGCTCGCAGTAATTTCGATTTTATTGAGCAGTTCATTGCCGATTATGCGATTGATGTAAAGATTGCTGAAAAAGCAATGGCAATGGAAGCTAGCCAAATTGCCAAAATGCTTGTTGATGTAAATGTTTCGAGAAAAGAAGTAGTTGACATTGTGCGCGGTTTAACCGCTGCCAAACTGACAGCTGTGTTTAATACCATGAATGTAGTAGAAATGATGATGGCTATGCAGAAAATGCGGGCTCGCAAAATTCCTTCTAACCAATGTCATATTACGAATGTAAATGATAATCCAGTTTTGATTGCTGCTGATGGTGCAGAAGCTGCATTGCGTGGTTTTGATGAAATGGAAACTACCGTTGCTGTTGTACGTTATGCTCCTTTTAATGCCTTGGCATTATTAATCGGCAGCCAGGCTGGTCGAGGTGGAACACTGATTCAATGTGCTTTGGAAGAAGCAACGGAACTGGAACTTGGTATGCGCGGTATTACTGCCTATGCAGAAACGATATCCGTATATGGTACAGAAAATGTATTTGTTGATGGTGATGATACACCTTGGTCAAAAGCATTTCTTGCTTCAGCCTATGCTTCACGGGGCTTGAAAATGAGATTTACTTCCGGTACTGGCTCAGAAGTACAAATGGGCTACGCAGAAGGAAAATCCATGCTGTATTTGGAAATTCGCTGCATCATGCTTACCAGAGGCGCTGGAGTACAAGGTCTGCAGAATGGCTCTGTAAGTTGTATTGGCGTGCCGGCTGCTGTGCCATCGGGGATTCGCGCTGTATTGGCAGAAAACCTTTGCGCAGCGATGTTAGACATGGAAGTAGCATCCAGTAACGACCAAACCTTTACACATTCGGATATTCGTAAAACTGCCCGTACCTTAATGCAGTTCCTTCCTGGTACAGACTTTATCTGCTCCGGCTATAGCGGTGTACCCAACTATGATAATATGTTTGCTGGTTCAAACTGGGATGTTGATGATTATGATGATTGGAATATCTTGCAGCGCGACTTGAAAGTAGACGGCGGCTTGCGTCCGGCTTTAGAAGAAGAAGTCATCGCAGTTCGTAATAAGGCAGCCAAAGGACTTCAAGCTGTATTTAAGGAACTGGGCTTCCCGGCAATTACCGATGAAGAAGTGGAAGCTGCGACTTATGCTCACGGCAGTAAAGATGTGCCGGCACGTAATGTAGTTGAAGATTTAAAAGCTGCTCAAGAGCTAATGAGCCGCGGCATTACAGGCATCGATATCGTCAAAGCATTGGCTAAAACTGGCTTTACCGATTTGGCGGAACATATCTTAAATATTTTGAAACAGCGTATTTCCGGAGATTATCTCCATACATCCGCGATTCTGGACAAAAACTTTAATGTTATCAGTGCGGTAAACAGCCGTAATGACTATCAAGGTCCAGGAACTGGCTACCAAATTAGTAATGAAAGATGGAATGAAATCAAAAACATCAGTCAGGCAATCAATCCGTCTGATTATGATGCTTAAGTTAGAAAGAGAGGTGTAGTGTAATGCAAATTAACGAGCAAGTGATTCGAGAAATCATTCTGCAAGTGCTGCAAGGTATGGAACAGCCTAAACCTACTACAAGTACAGCAACAGCTGCTATTGCAGGACGTCCTATGACCTTAGTGGAAAAAGGGGAAGCACGTCCAGGCACAAGAGCCGATGAAGTGGTAATTGCCTTGGCTCCAGCTTTTGGGAAATATCAAAATAAAACCATTGTAAATATTCCTCACAGTGATGTATTGCGTGAAATGATCGCAGGCATTGAAGAAGAAGGGTTAATTGCCAGAGTAATAAGAGTACTGCGTACATCTGACGTTGCTTTTGATGCACATGATGGTACTAAGCTAAGCGGATCTGGAATTGCTATTGGTATACAATCCAGAGGGACAACGGTAATTCATCAGAAAGATTTGCCGCCACTTAGTAATCTGGAACTTTTCTCCCAATCTCCTTTACTTGATTTGCCAGCCTATCGTGCCATTGGGCGCAATGCGGCAAAATATGCAAAGGGTGAATCTCCTGTGCCAGTACCAACGAAAAATGATCAAATGGCGAGACCAAAGTTTCAGGCAAAAGCAGCCGTATTGCACATAAAAGAAACCGAACATGTAATTCAAGGCGCTAAGCCAGTCGAAATCGAAGTGAAATTTAACTAAGCGGAGGTGATTGATATGTCTCAAGAAAAAATGATTGAGGATATGGTTCGTGAAGTATTAAAATCCATGACGAAAGGCAGTGCACCAGCAGCGCAAACAGCCCAGGCTGCTCCAACAGTGGCTGCTCAAGGATTAAATCCGGATCGTGACTATCCTTTAGCTACCAAAAGACCGGAGTTATTAAAATCTCCTACAGGAAAGAAACTTTCAGATATTACTTTAGCAAATGTGTTAAATGGTGATGTTAAACCCCAGGATGTACGTATTGCTCCGGAAACATTACGTATGCAAGGTGAAATCGCAGATGGCGTTGGCAGAACGCAGTTTGGTGACAATTTGCGCAGGGCTGCTGAATTAACGGCCATTCCTGATGAACGAATACTGCAAATTTACAATGCTCTTCGTCCTTATCGGTCCACTAGAGCAGAATTAATAGCTATTGCAGACGAATTAGATACGAAATATAATGCAAAAATAAATGCCGCTTTTGTGAGAGAGGCTGCAGGAGTATACGAACGGCGTAATCGTCTCAGAGCGGAGTAAGGTGGAATTTTCATGGCTATAATTGCAGGTGTAGATATTGGGAATTCTACAACAGAAGTTTGCTTAGCTGCAATGGAATCAGCAAAGGTAACAAAGTTTTATACCAGTAGTATTGTCAAGACTACAGGCATAAAAGGTACGCTGGAAAATATTCCAGGCATTGTCATAGCTTTAGAAGAAGCGTTGAAAAAATCTGGAATGACAATGGCGGACTTGTCTGAAATCAGGTTGAATGAAGCAACACCTGTAATTGGTGACTTGGCAATGGAAACCATTACCGAAACAATTATTACAGAATCCACAATGATTGGACATAATCCATCTACCCCAGGCGGTGTAGGTTTAGGCGTTGGGCAGACCGTTTCCTTCAGTCAGCTGGAAAGCCTTGCTTCTGGAGAAAAAGTGATTTGTGTCATCCCCGAAAACATTGATTTTGAAGATGCTGCTCGCATTCTGAATCAAGCATTAGCACGAGGAATTGACCTACAGGGAGTCATTGTACGTCAAGATGATGCAGTACTTATTGCAAATCGTTTGCAGAAAATAATACCCGTAGTGGATGAAGTAACAATGATTGAAAAGGTTCCTATTGGGATGCTGGCCGCCGTAGAAGTGGCAGAGCCGGGACAAACCATTAGAACCTTATCAAACCCCTACGGAATCGCCACAGTATTTGAATTATCAGCTGGCGATACAAAGATGGTGGTACCCATTGCTCGTGCCTTAATTGGCAATCGTTCAGCGGTTGTTGTGCGCACCCCCCAAGGTGATGTAAAAGCACGAACCATCCCTGCAGGATTTATTACCATCTTTGGGTCAAAGGGTAAAGCTGATATTGATGTTGAATCTGGGGCTGGAAAAATTATGGAAACGGTGGAAAGAGTACAGCCGGTTCTTGATGTGCAAGGCGAAGCCGGCACTCATGTAAGTGGAATGTTAGAAAGGGTTCGCCAGGTTATGAGTGAGCTTACCAAGCAGCACCTTGGCGATATGAAAATACAAGATATTCTGGCTGTTGATACCTTTGTGCCGCAAAAAGTACAAGGCGGTTTAGCAGGAGAATTTGCTCTGGAAAATGCTGTGGCTTTAGCGGCTATGGTAAAAACAAGCCGCCTTCCTATGGAACAAATTGCAAATCAATTGAGAAGTAATTTGGGTGTAGACGTGGTCATTGCAGGGGTTGAGGCAAATATGGCGATTCGCGGAGCGTTAACAACTCCCGGTACGGATAAGCCTTTGGCAATCCTTGATATGGGCGGCGGATCAACAGATGCGGCAATTATTACGAGGGACGAACGTGTATTGTCCATCCATTTGGCTGGTGCCGGTGATATGGTTACTATGCTGATCAATTCTGAGCTGGGATTAAATGATTTCGATCTGGCAGAGGATATTAAAAAATATCCATTGGCTAAAGTCGAAAGTTTATATCATATCAGGCTGGAAGATGGAACCGTTCGTTTTTATGAACAGCACCTTCCGCCACAGGTTTTTTCTCGCGTGGTAATTCTAAAAGATGGCGAAATGGTCCCAATCCCCAGCTCTCATCCTTTGGATAAGATTCGTCACGTAAGGCGGGAGGCTAAAAAACGTGTTTTCGTAACAAATGCAATTCGGTCTTTAAGCCGCGTGGCACCTACAGGCAATATTCGCCACATTGAGTTTGTTGTACTAGTTGGAGGATCTGCCATGGATTTTGAAGTAGGAGATATGGTGACCGATGCATTGGCTGAATATAGCATTGTATGCGGACGAGGAAATATTAGAGGTTCCGAAGGTTCACGCAATGCAGTAGCTACTGGACTGGTACTGTCATATCTTGACAGAGAGGCGTGATGCTATGCTGCCAGATCAAAATAAACCTTGTATTCTCATCTATTTAGCTCCTCACCCAGGCGGTGAAGAGAAGTTACGCGAAGTACAAGCGGGAATGGAAGAAGAAGGAATACCTTATACTGTGGTGCAAAGTAATGAAACAAATGCTGCAGCACTATCTTATGAAGGGGCTTCTAAGTCAAAACTGGGAGTGGGAGTCGGAATTGGATCGGAAGACCTATGCATTCATTATGTCAAGCTGCCTGCCCAAAAACCGCTCTTTTCCTTACAAGAAGCCGGAAGTCCTGCCCAGTGGCGGCATTTTGGCTATAATGCTGCACGTTTAGTAAAAGGAATTCCCTTTAAAGACAGACCGTCAAAAAATGAAAACTATGAAACAAATCGGGATGACTTATACCAGATAGTCTACCGTATCGTCCAAAAGGTTCTTCAAGAAAGTGCACAAGGCCATGGGGAGGTGAAAGCATGGTCCAAAACGCTTTAGGTCTCATTGAAATCGTTGGGTTAGCTGCAGCATTGGAAGCCGCTGATGCGGCACTGAAAGCAGCCAATGTACAGTTAATTGGTTATGAGATGACAAAAGGTGGCGGAATGGTAGTTATTAAATTGACTGGCAACGTTGGTGCAGTTTCAGCTGCTGTTCAAGCTGGTAAAGCAGCTGGCAGTAAGGTCAATAAGGTATTTGCTACTCATATTATACCTAGACCCCATGAAACGTTGTCCGGCATTGTAACAACCAAGGATACAGTGGGATTCAAAGAAAAAAAGAATTCGGTCGTTGAAAAAGAAAAATCTGAAGAAATTCAGAAGGATAAAGAAATTGTTGCAGTAGATGAACTGCAGTTAGAAGTACAAGAGGAAATCGAAGCAGCAGAAAAAAAAAAGATAGCGCCGAGTGAACAATTGCCAGTTGCAGAACAACCGAAAAAGGTATCCGGTTATTGTAACATTTGCGGCGATCCTGCTTGCCCTAGAGTCAAGGGTGACCCTAAGATAACTTGTATTCATTATGATAGAAATAATAAGGAGGCGGAATAATATGCGCGGAGAAGCTTTAGGAATGGTAGAAACAAAAGGTTTAGTAGGTGCAATAGAAGCTGCAGATGCAATGGTTAAGGCGGCTAATGTAATATTAGTGGGTTATGAAAAAATTGGATCTGGTTTGGTGACTGTTTTAGTACGTGGTGATGTAGGAGCAGTAAAAGCAGCTACTGATACAGGAGCTGCAGCAGCTCAACGAGTGGGTGAACTGATTTCAGTTCATGTCATTCCACGTCCTCATACCGATATTGAGAAAATTCTTCCTAAAATTGACGAATCTTTATAAAGAATTACGATTCATTAGAACGTTTTAATTCCAGGTAATCGTAACTGCACTGGGACAGTATCAACTCTAAAACTGTAAGTATAAATTAGAGTTGATGCTGTACTAATACTTCCACTTGCGAAAGAGGGAAGCAGTAGAGTGATTTAGCAGTTTTTGAATAAAAGTAGAAAAATAGGTGGATTGAGGTGTGATAGTGGAAAAAAATATATTGGATGAAGTTGTAAAACAAGTCATGCAGGCTCTGGAGAAGACTACCTCACAAGAGCCAAGAAGTATGGACATTCCTGTGGGAGTATCGAACCGTCACATCCACCTCTCTGCTGAGCATATTGAAATATTGTTTGGTGCTGGTCATACCTTAACGCGGCAAAAAGATCTAAAACAAGTGGGTGAATTTGCTGCAGCGGAAACGGTCACTATGGTGGGACCAAAAGGTGTCATTCGAGGTGTACGGGTTTTAGGACCTGTGCGCAAAACAACACAAGCTGAAATATCCCGAACTGACGGATTTAGTCTTGGTGTTGTGCCGCCTTTACGTGATTCAGGTGATATTGAACAATCAGCAAGTATAACGATTGTTGGTACTCAGGGTTCAGTTACTTTATCAGAAGGTTTGATCTGTGCAACCAGACATATTCACATGCATACAGATGATGCTCGGCATTTTGGTGTTTCAGATGGAGAGCGTGTATGGGTCGAGACTAGTGGAACTAGATCGACAATATTAAAGAATGTGCTAGTGCGTGTAAAGCCTGATTTTTGCTTGGAATTTCATATTGATACGGATGAGGCAAACGCCACTGGTCTAAAAAGTGGTGACGTGGTAACCTTAGCTCGATGCCGGGAGGTGTAACATGGATAATGAAGAAATGGTGCAGCTTGTTACAAAGGAAATTCTGCGTCAATTGCAACAAAATCCTGTTATTACCCAGGGACAATCCCTTCCATCTCAACATAAGGCTTTAATTATTTTCACTGGTGGAACCATTGGATTTGAACAAGGTTTAGCCGAAATTAAAAAATTACAGGGCCTTTGTTTTGCGGTAACAGCAGTTTTATCTGCATCTGCTGAACAAATCTTGGGAATTGAAAGAGTAACAGAGGCACTGGGCAGTCACATTGACATTGTTACTGCCCATTCGCCGTATCCAGGAAAGATATTGCGGGAAGCCGATATTGTGATCATTCCTGTACTTACTCAAAATACAGCAGCAAAGGTAGCCCATACCTTATCCGATACCATGGTTTCAACGCTGATTCTGCAAGGATTAATGATGGGAAAACCGGTAGTTGCAGCATGTAATGCTGCCGATCCTTTGGACAGCTGGCGGGCACAATATACTATGGGCAACTCATCCCCAGGTCTTATAAAAGCCTTGCAGGGAAATCTGCAGAAATTAGCAGACTTTGGTATGGAACTCGTTCCTGTGGACAGCATCGCAAAAGTCAGTCAAAAACGATTATGCCAAAAAGAGCAGATGGCAGTGAATCATACAGCGGAGCCGGCAGTAGGTAAGCCAGCTCATAAAAAGGCAGTGCTGGATGCAGCCGCAATACAGACTGCTGCCCAAAATGGTACGAAGAGTATCACGGTTCCCAAAGGGACCATTCTAACACCACTGGCTAGGGATGTCGCCCGAGAATGTGGTGTAGAACTTGTGCAGGGGTAAAGTCAAAATGATAAGATCGAGTTAAATACAGCTTTACTCGAGGAGTAGTGTATGATGAAAGTATATACAAAAACGGGAGATGAAGGACAAACCAGCTTGCTGAGTAAGCAGCGAGTATATAAGGATAGTTTACGGGTAGAGGCTTATGGAACAGTAGATGAAGCAACTTCTGCTATGGGCTTAGGCAAGTCTTTAAGTCATCATTCACCTTGGGCCGTTAACATGCTTGATTCTGTTCAGAAAGAGTTAATTGCCTTAAATGCAGACTTGGCAACGGAATCGTTAGAAGTTGCTGACTACCGTATTACAGAAGCACATGTTGCCGGACTTGAGTCGATGATTGACCTGTTAGAGCAAAAGCGCATTCCTCAAAACTATTTTATAACGCCTGGCACTTGTTCTGCCAGTGCAGCACTGGATCTGGCACGAACAATGGTACGGCGGGCAGAACGTTGTGTTATTCGTCTGAAAAGAGAAGAAAAAGTAACTGTACCAGTATCCTTATATTTAAACCGCCTTTCCGATTTCTTGTATGTTTTAGCACGATGTGTAGAACAAGAAGAAATCATACTGACTGTTAAGAGCAAGGTATTAGCAGCATTGGAAGGTGAAAAATCACAGAATAAAGCAGAAGAACACGTAAGTGTATTAGGAAAAGCAAAACAACTGATCGCAGCAGCGGAACAAAAAGCAGCAGAAATAGGAGTACCCATGGTAATTGCGGTAGTCGATGCAGGGGGAAATCTGGTAGCACAGCATCGTATGGATGGTGCCCTGCTTGGAAGTATTTCGATAGCCCTTGATAAAGCCTACACTGCTCTTGCCTTAAAAATGTCTACAGAAGAAGTTGCTTCTGTGGTAGCGCCAGGACAGCCACTCTTTGGTTTAAATACATCAAATAATGGTAGATTTATCACTTTTGGCGGTGGATTTCCTCTTGTTGATGGAGGAAATGTAATTGGCGGGTTAGGTGTAAGCGGCGGTACAGTTGAGGAAGACATAACAGTTGCTAGGGCCGCTCTAGCTGCTTATTAAGTAGTAGATAGTAGATGGTACTAGTAGGAGGAGATTATATGAGTATTGATCAAGCTTTAATTGAGAAAATAACATTAGAAATTTTAACAAAAATGCAAACCGGAGCAAAGGCAGCTCCAGCTGGTTATGGTGACGGAATTTTTGAAACGGTTGATGAAGCCGTGGCTGCAGCCCGCAAAGCATATCAGGAGTTAAAGACTCTATCTTTAGAAAAAAGAGAAGTACTCATCAAAGCAATGCGGGATGTAGCCTATGAAAATGCCACAATTCTGGCGCAAATGGCTGTAGACGAATCCGGTATGGGAAGAGTATCTGATAAAATTATCAAGAATCAGGTAGCTGCTCTTAAAACACCTGGCACAGAAGATTTAACTACCCAGGCTTGGAGCGGCGACAACGGTTTAACATTAATTGAAATGGGACCTTATGGTGTCATTGGTGCCATTACCCCTACCACAAATCCAACAGAAACGGTTATCTGCAATGGAATTGGCATGATTGCAGCAGGGAATACTGTATTCTTCAGCCCGCATCCTACTGCAAAAAATACATCCATGAAGATCATCACACTGTTGAATCAAGCCATTGTTAAAGCTGGTGGTCCAAATAACCTATTAACTTCAGTGGCGAATCCTTCCATCAAGGCAGCTAATGAAATGATGAAACATCCAGGAATCAATATGTTAGTAGCAACAGGTGGTCCTGGAGTCGTTAAGGCAGTCTTATCTTCTGGTAAGAAAGCCATTGGTGCAGGGGCTGGCAATCCTCCTGTCATCGTAGATGAAACTGCAGATATTGAAAAGGCAGCTCGGGATATTGTTGCAGGATGCTCCTTTGATAATAACTTGCCTTGTATCGCAGAAAAAGAAGTAATTGCCATAGGATCGATTGCAGATCGATTGATTACCTACATGCAAAAATATGGTGCATATCTGATTTCAGGATCCAATATTGATCGCCTGCTTGACGTTATCATGACAGTGCAGGAAGAAAAGATAGCAGAAGGCTGCACCGATAAGCCGAAAAGAAGCTATGGTATTAATAAAGATTATGTTGGTAAAGATGCAAAGTATCTACTAAGTAAAATTGGTATTGATGTACCGGATAGTGTGCGAGTCGTTCTATGCGAAACACCAGCAGATCATCCTTTTGTTATTGAAGAGCTAATGATGCCAGTATTACCAGTAGTGCAGGTAAAAGACATTGATGAAGCCATTGAAGTGGCTGTAAGAGTAGAGCATGGCAATCGTCATACAGCAGCGATGCACTCTAAAAACGTTGATCACTTAACCCGATTTGCCAGAGCGGTTGAAACGACCATTTTTGTCAAGAATGCTCCTTCCTATGCAGGAATTGGAGTGGGCGGAGAAGGCTTTACCAGCTTTACTCTTGCTGGTCCAACGGGTGAAGGAATAACCTCACCACGCAGCTTTACCCGGCAAAGACGATGCGTTCTCGTTGATGCTTTCTCCATTGTCTAATTTGGAAAATTCTTGATTCAGATGGAGTCTTTACTTCATCTGAATCTGGGTTGTACTTATCCTTCAGGCTTAGTCGCTCTAGTGCTTCCAATTGTATAATTGGGAGTCTTAGAGCGATTTAGTCAGTGGATAGATGAAAGTTTGGGAGCTGATAGAAAATGCGTGACGAGATTGTCGCCGCGGTAAAAGCAGCAGGTGTAGTGGGTGCTGGCGGAGCTGGTTTCCCTACCCATGTTAAAATCAACGCTGCTGTTGAATTTGTGATTGTTAATGGTGCGGAATGCGAACCCTTATTAAGAGCTCATCAGCATATCATGGCAGCAGAAAGTACAAAGATGGTTTTAGGCTTGAAAACAGTGATGCTGGCCACTGGGGCAAAACGCGGTTATATTGGCCTAAAACGTAAGTACGAAGAAGCCACGAAAAACCTCCAGACTGCTATAAAAGAGATAGATGATCAGGAAATTGAATTGTTTTTTTTACCTGATATTTATCCAGCTGGGGATGAACAAGTACTTGTTCATGAAGTCACGGGCCGAATTGTACCTGAAGGCGGTATACCTCTCCACGTAGGAGTGGTCGTGGCGAATGTTGAGACCCTAATCAATATTGCAGACGCTTTAAAAGGCCAAGGCGTAACGGATAAATATGTTACAGTTGGCGGTGCTGTGGCGAAACCAATCACATTAAAAGTACCCATTGGTATGAAAGTACAGGAACTGATTGCTCTGGCAGGAGGAGCACTTGTGAATCCTTATGCGATCATTGACGGTGGTCCGATGATGGGCAAATTAATTACCTCAGATGCACCCGTTACCAAAACTACAGGAGGTATCTTGGTTTTACCTGTGGATCATTCCTTAATTACACAAAAAAATACAACATGGCAGATGATTGCCAATCGGGCGAAGGCAGTATGCTGTAATTGTTTGGCCTGTACTGATGTTTGCCCGCGCCACCTGTTAGGTCATAGTTTGGAACCTCATCGTATCATGCAGGCGATTGGTAAAGGGCAGATAGGTGAGTCGGCTATTTTTTCTCGTGCTTTGCTGTGTTCAGAATGTGGTGCATGTGATACCTTTGGCTGTTCCATGGGTTTATCTCCCCGCAGAGTGAATGCAGAATTGAAAAAGCAATTGGGAAAAGCCGGGATAAAGAATCCTCATAACAATAAACCACAGCAGGCTCTGTCAACCCGTATAAATCGTTTAATTCCTACCAAACGTTTGACAGCCCGTCTCGGTATTGCTCAATATGATGTAAAAGCACCATTGAGTGCAAACGAAGTGATTGCAAAAGAAGTTACGTTGCCTCTCTCTCAGCATATTGGAGCGCCAGCTTTACCAATTGTTAAAGTAGGAGATATAGTTAAAAAAGGTGATTTAATTGGAACTATACCTGAAGGTGCAGCGGTAGGAGCTAATTTACATGCCAGTATATCAGGAGAGATCTGTAGAGTAGACACTCGTATTGGTATTCGGGCGGTTTAGGATAACAGGGGGGACATAAGATGAAGCGTGCTATTGGTTTATTAGAATTAAAGAATATTACCAGAGGTCTTTTAGCAGCAGATGCCATGCTAAAGGCAGCTAATGTAGAGATCCTCATGGCACAAGCCATGTGCCCTGGCAAGTATGTTGTCATGGTTGCAGGTGATGTGGGAGCTGTCCAAAGCGCAGTCAAAAGCGGAACGGCAGTAAGCGGCGCTGAAAATGTTGTGGATGAATTTATACTTCCTAATTTGCATGACAGTATTTTCCCAGCATTGTCAGGCTGTACCGAAGTCAAAGAAGTAAGATCTCTGGGGGTAATTGAAAGCTATTCTGTAGCGTCTGCGATTATTGCAGCAGATACGGCAGTAAAAGCTTCCAATGTAGAATTGATCGAAGTCCGCCTGGCAAGAGGAATGGGCGGCAAAGCTATGGTGACATTAACTGGCGATGTAGGAGCGGTAACTGCTGCCGTTAAGGCTGGCAGCAATGCCATACATGACAGCGGATTTTTAGTCGATCAACTCGTATTGCCAGCACCTCACAGTGCTTTACATAAAGTCTTATTTTAATAGTAAATTCCACTAAACCTAAAGATCGTGTCTTGACTGGAAAATTCAAAGATACAGAGAATGTCATATCCAACCCGATTGGTTAGAAGCCGTGAATTTCGTGGCTTCTTTTTTACAGGAACTTCCTAGAAAAGAATGATTGTGGGACAAGGAACCTGTCCCTATGTCCCAGAGGTGGTTATAAAAGAGTGGCATAATTTGATTAAAAGCTTAATAAAATAGAATTGCAGACGGAAATGATCGATCCTCACAAATTAAACACAAGTGTTGACAGGTTAAGAGCAATCCTATATACTAAAAACCATAACATTGAAAATTCGAATTATTCACAAACTTAATAATATTCCATGTGAGGGATGCGGGAGAGATCTGATTTCAGGCGCCGAAGGAGCAAAGGCAATAAACTCTCAGGCAAAAGGACCGTATTCTAATGGAACTCTGGAAAGATCGCTATGCGGCACCCAAAGAGTAACCGAGATATTCGGGATTCTCTGGAGGTAAATAAGACAGAGGCCAACTACGTTGGTTTCTGTCTTTTTCGGTTTGGGATTAACTACATACGGAATGATGGTTGCGGGAGAGAACGCTTAACTAGCGTCACCGAAGGAGCAAAGCTTTGTTCAAACTCTCAGGTAAAAAAACCGTAACTGGACCGAACTCTGGAGAGTA
This sequence comes from Pelosinus fermentans DSM 17108, assembly GCF_000271485.2. Taxonomy (NCBI): domain Bacteria; kingdom Bacillati; phylum Bacillota; class Negativicutes; order Selenomonadales; family Sporomusaceae; genus Pelosinus; species Pelosinus fermentans. The sequence goes on along the minus strand of NZ_AKVN02000001.1, from coordinate 3,586,623 downwards.
CACTTCGTAACTGAAAGTGTCGCCGATGGGGAGCCCCGCTGCGGGCGAATCTCTCAGGTAAAAGGACAGAGAACAAGAGTGAGTCTTCACTCTTGTTCTCTGTCCTTTTTAATGTATTAAAGAAAGATTGGAGTGGTTTTCATGACAGTAAAACAGACACCGCTTTATGAGACGCATTTGCGGTATGGTGGCAGAATTGTTGAGTTTGGCGGTTGGTCTCTCCCGGTCCAGTACACTGGAATCAAGAATGAACATCAGACCGTCAGAACAAAAGCAGGAGTATTTGACGTATCCCATATGGGAGAAGTAGTAGTTAATGGACCAGATGCACTAGCCTTTCTGCAAAGGTTAGTAACCAACGATGTCTCCAAACTGGAAAGAAATCAAATACTCTACACACCCATGTGCTATAAGCATGGGGGAACCGTAGACGATCTATTAGTTTACAAAAAGGATGCTGATCATTATCTCCTGGTTATTAATGCGGCAAACATTGAAAAAGATTGGAATTGGATGCGGGAGAATGCCGAAGAATTTGACGTTAATCTTACCAATATTTCTAATGAAACAGCCCAGATCGCCCTGCAAGGACCATTATCAGAGACGATTGTATCGAAATTGACTGATGCACCGCTTTCCGAACTAAAATATTACTGGTTTATGCCTGAAATCGATATTGCTGGCAAAAAAGTATTGTTATCGCGAACTGGATATACGGGAGAAGATGGATTTGAAATTTACTGCTGCCCGGATGATGCTACATATTTATGGGATACAATCATGGAAGTCGGGCGCCCCCTTGGATTGCTTCCCGCTGGTTTAGGTTGTCGTGACACATTGAGATTTGAAGTTTGTTTTCCTTTATATGGGCACGAACTTTCGGCCGATATTTCGCCCATTGAGGCAGGACTCGGAATATTTGTAAAGCTTGATAAGGGGGAATTTAACGGACAAGGAACGCTGCAGGAACAGAAAACCAATGGACCAAAACGCAGAATAGTTGGTTTTGAGATGATTGACCGTGGAGTAGCACGGGCTGAATATCCGATTTTAGTAGAGGGCAGCTATGTTGGAGTGGTAACGACAGGAACTTACGCTCCATCCCTTGATAAAAACCTTGGTTTGGGTATAATTCAAGCTGAATATGCAAAGGTTGGACAAAAAATAGATATTGAAATTCGCGGCAAGAATGTATCCGCCCAAGTCATTTCCAAACCATTTTATAAAAGAGAGGGGAAGTAATAATGAATATTCCAAAAGAACTAAAGTACTCCAAAGATCACGAATGGGTCAAGGTAGAAGGTAACGTTGCTATTATTGGGGTAACTGATTTTGCTCAATCACAGTTAGGTGATGTTGTATTTGTAGAATTGCCAGATGAGTTAAGTACAGTGAAAGTGGGCGATAGCTTTTCTGTCATTGAGTCAGTAAAAGCAGTATCGGATATTTATGCTCCGGTTTCCGGAAAAATTGTAAAAGTGAACCAAGCACTTACGGATTCTCCCGACCTGATCAATCAAGAACCTTATGGTGAAGGTTGGATCGTTGTTATTGAAATGTCTGACAGCAGTGAATTAGATGATCTTTTAGATAGCGATGCATATGCTCAGTTGGCGGCGGAGGGAGGACACTAGAAATGGCTTGGAGTTATCTTCCTCATACAAAAGCTGATAGACGTGAGATGCTAGATGCTGTTGGCGTTGATTCAGTGGAAAAATTATTTGAAGACGTACCAGCTGATTTGCGAATGACCAGGACATTAAATTTGCCGCCAGCCCTGCCTGAACAGGGCTTAGTTAAACATCTCAAAGCACTGGCAAAAGCGAATGCCAATCTTCAGGAATTAACCTGCTTTCTAGGTGCAGGAGCTTATGACCATTATATTCCCAGTGTAGTTCATCATATCATTGGACGCTCTGAATTTTACACTGCCTACACGCAATATCAGCCGGAGATTTCCCAGGGCTACTTGCAGGCGTTATGGGAATACCAGTCAATGATCTGCGAGATTACAGGCATGGAAGTGGCCAATGCCTCCATGTATGATGGCGGTACTGCCGTTGCTGAAGCCGCTATGATGGCGTGTGCCAGTTCTAAGAAAACGGCAATTGTAATGGCCGAGACTGTCCATCCCCATTATCGGGAGACATTTCTGACCTATGCCAAGGATAAAAAGATCGAGCTTAAATTGGCACCATATAGCGATGGTTTGACTGATTTAAACAAGATACCCCAGCTGATAGATGATTCGACAGCGGCTGTTGTCGTGCAATTTTCCAATTTTTTTGGCTGCATTGAGGATTTGAAAAGCATCGCAGAAATTGCCCACGCTAAGGGAGCATATCTGATTGCTGTCGTTGACCCTATTTCTATGGGGCTTCTGGAATCTCCCGGTGCGCTAGGTGCAGATATTGTAGTTGGGGAAGGCCAAGGCTTGGGAATTCCAATATCTTTTGGCGGTCCGTATCTCGGTTTCTTTGCAACAACGGAAAAGCTCATGAGAAAAATGCCCGGTCGAATTGTCGGTCAGACTGTGGACAATAGAGGCAATCGTGGCTTTGTACTGACGCTTCAAGCTCGTGAACAACATATTCGCCGCGAAAAGGCAACTTCAAATATTTGTTCCAACGAAGCACTTTGTGCTTTGACATCTGCCGTTTACATGAGTACTTTGGGCAAAGCAGGTTTACGGGAGGTTGCAGCACAATGCATTCAAAAAGCCCATTATGCATATCGTTCACTGACAAGTTTAAAAGGATGTGAACCGGTATTCTCGGGAGCATTTTTTAAAGAATTCACTGTCAGACTAAACAAACCAGTTTCCGATATCAATAAAAAATTGTTGGCTAAAAAAATCTTAGGGGGACTAGACCTTGGTAAATACTATCCCGAACTTGAAAACTGCATGCTCATCTGCGTTACTGAAAAACGTACCAAAGAAGAGATAGACTGGTTGGTTCGTGAAATGGGGGAAGTGTTATGAAAACAAAACAATCGACTATATTCGAAATAAGCAAACCTGGGCGTTTCGCCTTAGATTTGCCTAAAAGTGACGTTCCCGCCTATGAGATGGAAACACTTGTACCATCTGATCTTTTGAGATCCAAATACGCCCAACTTCCGGAAGTAAGCCAACCTGATTTAATAAGGCATTATACCGCTCTTTCGAGGCGAAACTTTGGTGTTGACTCGGGATTCTACCCTCTTGGTTCATGTACGATGAAGTATAATCCTAAAGTGAATGAAGATGTTTGCCGGTATCCGGGCTTTGCAGATATTCATCCTTTGCAGGATGTTGAGTCAATCCAAGGCGCGTTAGAACTTCTATATCAAATGGAACAATATTTAGCAGAAATTGCCGGAATGGATGCGGTTACAATGCAGCCGGTGGCGGGTGCCCATGGTGAGTTGACAGGATTAAAACTCATCAGGCAGTATCATCGCTCGCGGGGGGAAGTAAGAACTAAGGTGATTGTTCCTGACTCTGCTCATGGTACAAATCCGGCTACCGCAACTGTTTGTGGGCTGGAAATCGTTGAAATTAAGTCCAATGATGACGGCTCAATTAACCTGGATGCGCTAAAAGCTGCTGTGGGTTTGGATACTGCGGCATTTATGCTTACTAACCCGAGTACGTTAGGGTTGTTCGAAAAAAACATCAAAGAAATTGCCCAAATCGTTCATGCTGCCGGAGGACTGTTATATTACGACGGGGCTAATACGAACGCAGTAATGGGGATTGTGCGTCCTGGCGATATGGGATTTGATGTAGTGCATATTAACCTCCATAAGACGTTTTCCACGCCTCACGGCGGCGGCGGACCTGGCTCCGGACCTGTCGGTGTAAAACAAGAGTTAATTCCATTTTTACCTGTTCCCATAGTAACCTACAATGGGAAGAAATACGATCTGGAATATGATCGACCGCTCTCCATTGGAAGAATGCATTCTTTTTACGGTAATTTTGGAGTGATTGTTAGGGCCTATGCCTATATCCGGACGATGGGACCAGATGGACTTCGGCAAGCAAGTGAAGATGCCGTTCTAAATGCAAATTATTGTTTGAGTCAATTAAGAGAAGACTACTATGCTCCCTTTGACCGGTATAGCATGCATGAATGCATAATCACCTCTAAAAATCAAAAGCAGTTTGGAGTAAAGACGCTGGATATTGCAAAACGACTATTGGATTATGGGTATCACCCGCCAACCATTTACTTTCCGCTTATCGTAGAGGAAGCGATCATGATTGAACCTACCGAGACGGAAAGCAAAGAAACGCTGGATGGTTTTATTAAGGCTATGCGGGAAATAGCGAAAGAAGCGAGAACTGACGTAACGCAAATTCTTAATGCTCCCCACGACACCGTTGTGGGAAGGCTTGATGAAACTGCGGCGGCACGGAAACCGGTAGTAAGATGGAAACCTTAGATTTGCTGGCCCAAGAGGGGTGGCGGATCAGGCAGAAAAATTTTCAGTCAAATATTAAATTTTCATATCCAAATGAAACCAAAGCTGTAAGTGTTACAGGAGGCAAATGCGAGTTAAACTGCGCACATTGCGGAGGTCACTATTTAAAGGGGATGAAGGCACTTAAAGATATTCCGGAGGGTCCGGAGGGGAATGGACTTACAGCACGCAGCCTTTTAATCAGCGGCGGGTGTACAGCCGAAGGCAAGGTTCCCATCGCTGAGCATATAGCCCAAATTGCGGCAATGAAACAAAATATGAAGTATAACGTACATGTTGGTCTGGTTGACGAGGAAGACATCCAGGAAATAGCTAAGGTAGCGGACAAAGTTTCTTTTGATTTTATCGGGGATGATGCAACGATAAAAGAAGTTTTAGGAATTGATCGTACCGTTTCAGATTATGTTGCATGCTATCAGAAACTTAAGAAAAGTTGTTCTGTGATTCCCCATATATGCATTGGACTTCATGGCGGCGAGATTAGAGGTGAATACGAAGCGATCAGGCACCTGAAAGCACTTGGCGTAGACGGGATTACTTTTATTGTATTTACTCCAACGAAGGGGACACGTTTTGCCGATTGCAAGCCCCCTTCTATTGAAGATGTATTAAACATACTGGCCAGCGCGAGAAGAGAGCTTCCCGCGCTGCCGATTCATCTTGGATGCATGCGGCCAGGAGGTGCTTATCGTCAGGAATTAGACTTATGGGCAGTTCGCTTAGGGATCAACGGTATTGTAAATCCGGTTTCAGGAGCGGTACGGTTGGCTCAAAATCTCGGATTGACGATAGAGCGGCGAGAGGAGTGCTGTGTATTATGACGTTATGGAAGTTATCTGCGGGAACAGCCAGTGTAATTGGTAAAAAACGAATCAAAAGTGAAGCGCTTCCCAATACCGCCTATATTATGCTGGGGGAAAAATGTCGCAACAACTGCAGCTTTTGTTCCCAGTCTCAGAGCAGCACTGCAAGAGGAGATCTTTTATCTAGAGTAACATGGCCTGCCTTTGATGCGAATGAAATTACATCAGGTATTTCCTCAGCCTATTCGAAAGGAAATCTAAAAAGAGTCTGCCTCCAGGTTGTTAACAGCGAAAATAGCTGGGATGCTACGTTAGAAGCAGTACGAAAATTAAGTGCTGATGGTGCTAAGCCTATCTGCGTGTCAAATCATATTGCGGACACCGGGCAGGCCGCCGAAATGATTGCAGCAGGAGCAGAAAGAATTTGTATTGCAATGGATGCTGCCACTTCGGAGATCTATCAACGTGTTAAAGGTCCAGACTGGGAAGAAAGAATCCGTCTGTTACAAGAGTGTGCCGGTACTTTTCCGGGAGTTCTAACGACGCACCTGATCGTCGGACTTGGTGAGACGGAAGAAGAAGCGGTGAATTTTATCGCTGATTGTATTGAACTCGGAATCACTGTAGGGTTATTTGCTTTTACGCCGATACCAGGTACGGCTATGGCTGACAAGAGGCCCCCTTCCGTCTCTCACTACCGGCGGGTGCAAATTGCTCATTATCTTATGCGTAAGGGCTATTGCCGCAGTGCAATCCGCTTTGCCAACGGAAAAATTAGCAGTTACAACGTTTCAGATTTAGCTAAGATGCTGGCCGATGGAAAGGCTTTTGAAACCACCGGCTGCGCTGACTGCAATCGACCTTACTATAATGAACGGCCTGGCGGAATAATGTATAATTATCCCCGGCCGCTCACTAGAAGGGAAGTTGAGCAAGCGATAACGGAGAGCGGTATAGGCGGTGAATCTTATGGTCTGGCGTGTTCTTGACACTGGCATAAATGATGCTGCCTTGAATATGGCAATCGATGAAGCAATTCTGTTGGCTCATAGCACGGGAGATGTTCCTCCTACCCTCCGGTTTTACGGCTGGAAGCCAGCTGCAGTAAGTTTGGGATATTTTCAAAAAGCAAAATCCGAGATTGATCTGGAACAATGCGATACATTGGGCATTGATGTAGTGAGAAGATTGACGGGAGGTCGGGCAGTATTGCACGAAACGGAATTGACCTACAGTATTGTCGTCAAAGAAGATGATCCTCTCATACCCCAAACCATATCGGCATCATATCGGTATTTTAGTAATGGAATTCTTGCCGGCTTGGAAAAGATGGGGATCAGAGCGCAGATGAGTATGCCACGCGGGGCATATGGTAAGGTAAGAGAAAAGAATCAACATTCATCTGCCGCATGTTTTGATGCTCCATCCCATTATGAAATTACTTATGAGGGACGCAAGCTGGTTGGCAGTGCCCAAGTTCGTAAGCATGGCGTTATACTTCAGCATGGATCAATTTTGTTACAGTTCTCTGCTGAAAAACTTGCCGCTGTATTGAAGGTTTCTTCCTCCCAGAGACGACAATTCATGATTGGCATGCTGTCTAGCGGCGTGACATCGATTGATCAAATTCGAGGGTGTCATACAACATGGGAGGAGACGCGTGATGCTGTAATGGCTGAATTTGGTCCGAAGATCGGTGTTGATACCCAAAGAGGATGCCTGACCCAAAAAGAAGTAGAAACCAGCAATATGCTCACAGAATCCAAATATAGTCAATCCCAATGGAATTTACTGCGTTAATGAGAGAAGGGGGAAAGGCATGAGTTATGATGTAGCCGTTATTGGCGGCGGTCCGGGAGGATATGTAGCTGCTATTCGGGCGGCTCAGTTAGGCGCTAAGGTTCTTTTGATAGAAAAAGATCAATTGGGCGGTGTCTGCTTAAACCGGGGCTGCATTCCGACTAAGACGCTCTTGAAAAGCGCCGAGAAATGGCGTGATTTAAAACATTGCAATGAACTTGGTCTTATGGCCGACAATCTTGGTTTTGATTTTAAATTGGTCACCAAGCGCGTGAATCAGGTAGTAGAGCAGATGCAAAAAGGTATTGGACAATTGATAAAAAGTAATGGGATTGATTATAAAGTCGGAAGGGCAAGTCTTACAGCACGTAATCAAATAAGCGTAAACACGAATTCAGGGACTGAGCAGTATTCTGCTCGGAACATCATATTGGCAACTGGCTCTGCGCCAATGGGTTTGCCAGTACCGGGAAGGGAATTGCCAGCGGTTATCAATAGTGATCAATTATTGGCAATGAACCAGGTGCCTGGGAATATGGTTGTTATTGGTGCCGGAGCAGTTGGAATTGAATTTGCAGCAATTTTCCAGTCGTTTGGCTGCAACGTTACTGTGATTGAAATGCTGCCGAACATATTGCCAAATATCGATAATGAAATCGTAAAACGTATGGCGCTGCTCTTGCGCAAGCAGGGAATTAACATGTTGGCCAATACCCGTGTGACTGGAATTAAACCTGGAGATAGGGGCGCCATTGTAGAGATTTCTAATGGAACCACTACGCAGCAAATTGAAACGGAAAAGGTGCTGGCCTCAATCGGAAGAATTCCGGTGGTTTCTGGGTTAGGTTTAGATGAGGTCGGAATTGAGTACACTTCCAAGGGGATTAAGGTCAACGCAAAAATGGAGACAAACGTTGAGGGCGTTTATGCAATTGGAGATGTCACAGGAGAATTCATGTGGGCACATGCTGCCTCGGCTGCGGGGATGATTGCTGCAGAAAATGCCTGCGGACAAAATGTAACGGTAGACTACAAGGCAGTTCCGGGGTGTATATACACGACACCGGAAGTGGCTATGGTGGGACTAACCGAACAGGAAGCACTAGCTCAGGGGAAAGAGTTTAAAGTAAGTAAGTTTAATTTCGCTGCGAATAGTAAAGCAGTATCAATGGGTGAAACCGACGGCATGGTTAAAATCATTGCCGATACGATAACGGATGAGGTTTTGGGAATGCATATTCTAGGCGCCCATGCCAGTGACTTAATTATGGAAGGGGTACTGGCAATTCAAAACAAACTGCCAGTGAAGGCAATTGCCCATACCATCCATCCTCATCCCAGTTTGTCCGAAACCATTATGGAATGTGCCCATGGAATTAACGGCGCCATTGTACATCAAGTGAAAAGAAAGGCGTAACTGGATGATTCAGTTGAAGAAAAGCCAGTAAATATAGAAGGTGGAGGAAAAGCAATGATCAAATTGAAAGAATTTGACCCTGAACTTGCTGAAGCGATCGAGCTTGAGAAAAACAGGCAGCAGAATAAATTGGAGCTAATTGCTTCGGAAAATTTTGTAACCCCAATGGTTATGGAAGCGATGGGAACGGTATTGACCAATAAGTATGCGGAAGGATATCCTGGTCATCGCTACTACGGCGGGTGTGAATATGTAGACATTGTTGAAAGGCTGGCGATTGAGCGGGCAAAGAAAATATTTGGGGCGCAGCATGCCAATGTCCAGCCTCATTCCGGAGCGACAGCAAATACCGCAGTATATTTTGCTTTTTTAAAACCTGGCGATACCATTATGGGAATGAACTTATCCCATGGAGGACATTTGACTCACGGGAGTCCTGTCAGTATTTCCGGTAAGTACTTTAATGTGGTTTCCTACGGAGTTAATCCTGACAGCCATCTGATTGATTATGATGAAGTACGGGAGTTGGCTCTGACTCACCGGCCGAAGATGCTTGTGGCTGGAGCAAGTGCATATTCCAGAGTGATTGATTTTAAATGGTTTGGTGAAATCGCAAGAGAAGCTGGCGCAATGCTGTTTGTAGATATGGCACATATTGCAGGGTTGGTAGCAGCCGGAATTCATCCCAGCCCGATTCCTCATGCTGATATTGTGACTACCACGACTCACAAAACCTTGAGAGGGCCTCGGGGCGGTATTATTCTTTGCAAGGAGGAGTATGCAAAAGCGATAGACAAAGCAGTGTTCCCTGGGATTCAAGGTGGTCCGCTCATGCATGTCATTGCCGCAAAAGCAGTTGCATTAAAAGAGGCAATGCTTCCGGAATTTTGCGACTACCAAAAGCAAGTGGTCAGTAACGCAAAGGCATTGGCGCAAACTCTAAAGAATACAGGTTTTGATCTGGTATCTGGCGGAACGGACAATCATCTGATGCTTGTCGATGTTAGGAAGCAGAATCTTACGGGAAAGGCAGCCGAAAGATTACTGGATGAAGTCGGTATTACGGTGAATAAAAACACCATTCCTTTTGAGACAACAAGTCCCTTTATAACAAGTGGAATTCGGATTGGTACGGCGGCGGTAACCACACGGGGTATGGAAGAAACAGCGATGAAGAAAATTGGGGAAGCCATAGGGGCAGTACTTGAAAATCCTGAAAGCAAAGAAGTGCATGAGCGAGCTAAAGGGGAAGTACGTTTACTTTGCCAGGAATTTCCCCTTTATTAAGAGTAAAAATGTCATTCATCTTGAAACGTTAGTATAGGAAAAAGCATAACAAAAAAGGAGCAGCTTTAATCGATAGCTGCCCCTTTTTTACGAAAAACCAAAATTGTCATAGTATCTTAGATAATGCCAAGACCTTTGGATACAACAAATGCGGCTAATCCACCGATCATAGGTCCAACAATAGGAACCCAGGAATAGGACCAATCGGAATCTCCTTTGCCAGCAATGGGACATATTGCATGTGCAATACGAGGTCCTAAATCCCGGGCAGGATTTAGCGCATATCCTGTTGTTCCGCCGAGGCAGGCGCCTAAACCAAAAATCAAAACAGCGACCATATAAGGGCCGTAGCCGGGACTCATTGCGCCTACATTCTTGGAGAACATAGCAAATACGGAAAATATGAGCATAAAGGTAGCTATAATCTCACAAATCAGATTCTGGGAATAATTGCGAATGGCGGGTCCAGTACAAAAAACAGCTAACTTTACGCCCTTATCTTCTGTAATTTCCCAGTGGCCGCGGAAAAATAACCAGGTAATGCAACCACCAAGTACGCCACCAGCGATTTGAACAAGCATGAGGGTGATTGCCTCGCCAGCTGCATAACCGCCGTTTAACATCTTGGCAAAGGTTACTGCCGGATTGAGATCTCCCTGACCACCTAAAGCAACAGATGCAAATACTCCCATAAGTACAGCTACTGCCCAGCCTGCAATGATATTCAGCCAACCAGCGCCTTCTGCTTTTGAACCTTTTAATAGTGAATTTGCAACCACCCCATTACCAAAAATAATAAGAACTGTGGTACCTACAAATTCTCCTAAAAATGGAGTTGCCATAAAATTAAAATCCTCCTTCTTTTTGCAATATTTTTTGTTTTCACATATATCTGTATTTGCGAATTTTCTGTAACAACCTGCAGTAAAAATTGCTTCTTTCCATTACATTCTTGCCGTGGTAATTCCTAGAAAATTCAAGGTGATTTTCCGAAATCCTCAGAATTATGGTTTAAACAAAGAATATAGGATATTATTGCCGACATTCACCAAAAATAAACTTTTAAAGATGCTATAGAATCGTATGATTACAAAAATGGGATTCGGGAAAAATAGAATATTCTTATTGACACAAAGAAATCCGGATGATATACTGAGAAAAATTAAATGAACAGCCGATTGGAAAACCAAAGGCTAAGAATGCTCCTCTCTAGCAGAGGCATTCTTAGTCTTTTTTATTTTATAAGATAGCATAAGAATATAAGGAGGGTCACTATGAAGTTAGTAAAGTTTGGTGTAGTTATGGCGTTAGTTCTTGCAGTCGCAGGGGGCTTGAGTGGATGCTCTAGTACTACGAATACTGCAGAACACAAAGGTACAAAAGTTAGAGTTGCTCATTTCCCTAATATTACTCATTCTCAGGCTCTTGTTGGTAGAGCGGATGGTCAGTTTCAAAAAGCGTTAGGGGATGAAAATCCGATTGACTGGAAAACTTTCAATGCAGGTCCAGCGGAAATTGAGGCTTTATTTGCAGGAGAAGTTGATATCGGTTATATTGGACCAGGCCCTGCTATTAATGGTTATACAAAATCAAATGGTGATTTACAAATTATTGCTGGGGCAACTGATGCAGGAGCTATTTTAGTAACAAGAAAAGATTTAGTGCTAAAGAATGTAGGAGAACTTAGCGGCAAAAGGGTTGCAATTCCTCAGTTTGGCAATACCCAGGATTTATCTTTACGGCATATTTTACAGGAAAATGGTTTGAAAGATACTACAAAAGGCGGCACTGTGGAAGTAAGACAGGCTGACAATCCTGATATTAAAACGTTATTAGATAAAGGCGACATTGATGCGGCTCTTGTTCCAGAGCCATGGGGCGCTCGTCTTGTCAGTGAAGTGAAAGCCAATATCTTATTAGATCATAAACAAGTCTGGAGAGATGGAAACTATACTACAGCCGTTGTAGTAGCAAATTCAAAATTCATCAAAGAACATCCGGATCTAGTGGGAAAATTTCTGCGGACTCATGTGGAATTAACCGATTACATTAATAAAAATCCTGATAAGGCTAAGGATACAGTAAATAGCCAAATCAAAGAGTTAACTGGCAAACCGCTGGCGAAAGAAGTCTTAGATTCTTCCTTTACAAGATTGACCGTCACCAATGATCCAGAAAAAGAGTCTGTAATCGGTTTTGTAAAATTATCGGTAGATGCAGGCTTTATCAAGACTGCACCGGATTTAAAAGATTTGTTTAATCTTACACTTCTAAATAAAGTTTTAAAAGAAAAAGGGCTGCAAGAAATAGGGGACTGAGGTGCTGTGGATGAGTGTAGTAGTAGAAAATATCAGTAAGAGCTTTATTACTAAAAATGATACGATAAATACTCTTAGTAACATTAATATTGAGTTTCATAAAGGAGAGTTTGTTTGTATTCTAGGTCCCTCCGGGTGTGGGAAGTCTACTTTGCTCAATATTATCGCTGGATTAGAGAAGGAAACCTCAGGCAGAGTGATTTGCAATGGGAAAGAAGTCAAAGGAGCCGGTCCTGATCGAGTCGTTATGTTTCAGGAACCGGCCCTGTTTCCCTGGTTAAAAGTAATTGATAATGTTGAATTTGGCATGAAACTAGCTGGTATTCCTAAGGATGAACGAAGAGAAAAAGCCATGAAGTATTTAAAAATGGTGCATCTTACCCGCTTTCAAAACTGTTATATACACGAATTATCAGGCGGTATGAGGCAGAGGGTAGCCTTGGCCAGAGCACTGACCCTTGATTCAGATATTCTGCTGATGGATGAACCCTTTGCTGCACTGGATAGCCAGACGAAGAATATTCTGCAGTTAGAATTGCAGCAGATTTGGCTGGAAACGAAAAAAAACATTATCTTTGTTACTCATAATGTGGAAGAGGCAGTTCTCTTAGCCGATCGGGTTATTGTTATGTCAGCTAACCCAGGAACGATAAAAAAAGAGTTTCATATCCAGCTTGCTCGTCCAAGGCAGCCAGAAAATATTGATTTAGCTTATCTGGCAGCTGATATCATGAAAGAATTAAAAGAGGAGGTGGAGAAGGTTGCCAAAGCTGAATTCGACACTAATTGGACTAGTAAAAAAGATCTTATTTTACCTGATTCTGATAGCGATATGGGAACTGGCATATAAGATAGGAGTAGATTGGCTCAGGTTATGGAAGCCGTATATATTTCCTTCTCCCATCGCCGTACTTACCACCTTATGGAGCTTAATCATAGATGGAACGATGGGTATTGCCGTATTTGCAAGTGCGAAGCGAATTTTTCTGGGTTATATGTTATCCATTATCATAGGGATTTTTGTTGGTCTGGCGATTGTTCGGTTTAAATATTTAGATGAAAATGTAAGTCCATTGATCTTAGGACTACAAACCTTGCCGAGTATTTGCTGGCTGCCTTTTTCTATCCTTTGGTATGGGTTAAATGAAAGCGCTATCATCTTTGTTATCACCATTGGGTCAACCTTCGCGGTGTCCATTGCCATCGAATCAGGTATGAAGAATATAAATCCTTTGTTTGTGAGGGCTGCAAAAACCATGGGTGCCAAGGGTTTTAGTCTCTATTGGAATGTGATTATTCCAGCGAGCCTTCCTAGTATTATTTCAGGACTAAAGCAAGGCTGGTCTTTTGCCTGGAGAGCTCTTATGGCAGGAGAAATGCTCTCTGCTACGAAAGGCCTGGGGCAGGTTCTCATGGTCGGACGGGATTTAGCTGATATCAGTCAGGTTATGGCGATTATGATTGTGATTGTCATTCTGGGAGTTGCGGTAGATAAGCTGATCTTTGGTAGAATGGAAATCAATATTAGACAAAAATGGGGCTTAGATAAAGCGTAAGAATAAGAAAAGAGCTATGTGGAAGGTAAGTACTGTCAAGAGAAGGTAGGTAGCATATCGATGAATTTGAAAACTAAGAATCTTGAGACTGATATTCTAATCGTTGGGGGCGGAACAGCAGGCTGTTTTGCTGCAATCACCATAGCTGAGAATTCCGATGCGAAAGTAATGATTGCAGAAAAAGCAAATATAAAACGCAGCGGCTGCTTAGCAGCAGGGGTCAATGCACTAAATGCCTACATTGTAAAGGGGCAGACTCCTGAGAACTATCTTACGTATGCCAAAAATGATGCAGAAGGCGTGGTAAGGGAAGATCTTGTTTATACGATTGCCCAAAAATTGAATCAGGTGACAAAAAAGGTTGAGGATTTGGGCCTTGTTATTTTAAAGGATGAAGCTGGAGAGTATGTTTCCCGCGGCAATCGCAATATCAAAATAAATGGTGAAAATATAAAACCCATTCTGGCGGATGCGGTGAGTAAGCTTCCTAACGTTACTGTAATCAATCGTATGAATATCATTGACTATATCCTGCAGGATGGAAAAATTATAGGAGCATATGGATTTTCTCTTGATACCGCTGTTTTATATGTAATTTCGGCAAAAGCTGTTGTCTGTACTACGGGAGGGGCTGCAGGGCTTTATAAGCCCAATAATCCTGGATTTTCTAAACACAAAATGTGGTACTCTCCCTTTAATACAGGGGCTGGATATGCCATGGGCATTCGAGCTGGCGCTGAAATGACAACGTTTGAAATGCGGTTTATTGCACTTCGCTGTAAAGATACCATTGCTCCAACTGGAACCATTGCTCAAGGAATTGGAGCACAGCAGACGAATAGTAAGGGAGAAGAATACGAGAAGAACTACGGTATTCCAAAGACTTCAATTCGGATGTACTCTACCGTAATGGAAAACCAAAAAGGCAAAGGTCCTTGTTATTTGCAAACAGCAGGGATTAGTCAAGAACAAGAACAGGACCTATATAAAGCCTATTTAAATATGGCTCCAGCCCAGACCTTGTCATGGCTGGAAAATGGCAAGGGACCTGCTAATGAGAATGTTGAAATTGAAGGAACGGAACCTTATATTGTTGGCGGTCATACAGCAAGTGGGTATTGGATAGATACGAACAGGGCCACAACGATTCAGGGGCTTTATGCTGCGGGCGACGTGGCTGGAGGCAGTCCTCAAAAATATGTAACAGGATGTTTTGCCGAAGGTGAAATTGCAGCCGTTGCTGCTGTAGCTTATATACAAGGTAAAGCAATCACTTCACCCGAATTACAGGATGTTGAAAGAAAAGCAAGAGCTGTTAATGCTTTTTTTACAAACGAACAAGGTCTTTATACTGTGGAACAAATCGAAGAGGCTATGCAAAAAGTTATGGATCAATATGCAGGCGGCATTTCTTCCGGCTATGTTTTTAACCTTAGTAAACTGCAAGTTGCAAAAAGACAGATTAAAGACTTATTGCAGCTTAGTTATAAGCTTAAAGCCCATGATTTACACGAACTGATGCTGATTTACGAAGTAATTGACCGATTGTATGTTTGTGATACATTAATTCAGCATTTAGGCGCAAGAAAAGAGACGCGATGGCATACGTTTCAAGAAAATGCTGATTATCCTGAGCGAGATGATGCCAATTGGCTGAAATATGTAAATTCACGTTTTTCTGAAGGCGAAGTTAAAATCATACTGCGAGATTTAGTAAAGAAGGATGACATCTATGAGCATAAAGATTGATCGTCATAAATGCACCGGCTGTGGAAAATGTCGGGAGGTTTGTCCTGGTAGTTTGTTAGCAGAAGATCCTGCAGGAAAAACCCAGATCAAATATCCTAAAGAATGTTGGGGCTGTACTTCCTGTGTCAAGGAATGCAACTTTAATGCAATCCAGTATTATCTGGGAGCGGATATGGGCGGCAAGGGGAGTTATCTGTACACAAAGCAAGAAGGTCAACTCTTACATTGGATCATCGTTGCACCAGATGGCAGAAAGCAGATACTCACCATTGATAAGAGACAGGCTAATGCCTATTAGGAGGAAAAGTATGGATCATTTAGATAGACTCGAGGCTCAGAGTATTTTTATATTGCGGGAAGCCTATAAAAAATTTGGTAAGCTGGGAATGTTATGGTCAATCGGCAAGGACTCAACGGTGATGTTGTGGCTGGCTAAGAAGGCGTTCTTTGGTCATTGTCCGTTTCCTTTTATTCATGTGGATACGACTCATAAGATACCTGAAATGATCGCTTTTCGTGACCGCATGGCGAAAGAATACAATATCGAATTGATTGTTCATACCAATCAAGAGGCTTTAGATGCAGGCATGGGGCCCGACAAAGGTCGATTGGTCTGTTGTAAGGCACTGAAAACAGATGGTCTGCAGCAAGTCGTTACCAAGTATGAATTTGAAGGTCTAATTTTAGGGATTCGCCGGGATGAAGAAGGATCACGTTCCAAAGAGCGAGTCTTCAGTGAACGAAACAAAGATTCAGAATGGGACTATACAAATCAGGCACCCGAATTATGGGATCAATTTAAGACCGACTTTCCTAAAGGGAATCATATTAGAGTACATCCTATTCTTCACTGGAATGAAATGGACATTTGGGCTTACATTGAAAGGGAAAAAATCGAATTAGTAGATTTATATTTCGCTAAAAATGGCAAACGATACAGAAGTCTGGGATGTGCTCCATGTACAGGGCAGATTGATTCCAATGCGGTTACCGTTGCTCAAATTATTGAAGAATTGAAAAATACGAAAGTGGGCGAAAGAGCAGGCAGGGCTCAAGATCAGGAAGATTCATATGCCATGCAAAAACTCCGTAAAGATGGATACATGTAAGATCGGCCTGTGGAGTAATGAGAGAATCGTGTAGGAGGAAAGTCAATGGATATTGCTAGAGAAGTATTAAATATTGTTGTTGTCGGACATGTAGACCATGGGAAATCTACAGTAATCGGTCGTTTGCTATATGATACAAAATCCCTTCCAGAAGGTGCTATCGATCGGGTCAAGAGAATTGCAAAGGAAAAGGGAAAACCTTTTGAATACGCATATTTATTGGACGCTTTTGAAGAGGAACAAAAACAAGGTATTACAATTGATACGACACAGCTTCAATTCCGTACGGATAAACGAGACTATGTGATCATTGATGCGCCTGGTCATAAGGAATTTTTGAAGAATATGATATCCGGAGCTGCCAGTGCCGAAGCTGCACTCTTAATTATTGATGCGAATGAAGGCATTCAGGAACAATCCAAACGGCATGGTTATATCTTATCACTCTTAGGAATTCAAAAAGCCTATGTATTAGTGAATAAGATGGATCTAATACAGTATTCCGAAGAAAAGTTTAATGCGATTAAGCAGGAAATGAATGAGTTTTTAACGAGTCTCCATGTCTATCCATTAAAATATATACCCGTTTCTGCTTTTCATGGAGAAAATATAACGGCTTCATCGGATAAAATGCCATGGTATAAGGGAGAGCCCGTTTTAAAAGCCATTGATTTATTTGAAAAGGATAAGGGGCTGGAAGGTAAACCTTTGCGTTTCCCCATACAAGATGTATATAAGTTTGATAGCCGGAGAATTATTGCAGGAAGAATTGAAGCCGGTACCTTACGAACAGGAGATGAAATTTTAATCTCTCCCAGTAATAAGGTAACAAAAGTGAAAAGTATAGAGTATTGGGTGGAAAAAGATAAAGTAGATCAGATCTCTGCGGGAATGTCTGTGGGGATTACTGTTGAGGATGAGTTTTTTAACCAACGGGGTGAATTTATCTCTCATACCTATGATGCACCAATTACTTCTGATACCTTTAAAGTTTCTCTCTTTTGGATGGGGAAAAATGATTTAGTAAAAAATAAGGAATACAAGCTCAAATTAGCCACACAAGAAGTAGAGTGTGAAATTTATGCGATTAATAAAGTAATTGATGCGACTACATTAGAAAACCTGGAAAATGCCAATCAGGCAAAAACCAATGATGTAGCGGAAGTAACAATTAAGACCAAAAGAGAAATCTGTTTTGATGAATTTAGAAACAATCAAAATACAGGCAGATTTGTCATCGTGGATGGTTATGATGTCTGTGGCGGCGGGATCGTTACTGGCTTAGCACAAGAAAGACAATCTGCCAGCAAATTCGTAAAACAAGATGATGAAATCGTAGCTAAGTGCTTTGATGAATATTACTATGTATTTACGGAAGGCGGGATTAAGAAAATTGAAGGTGTGCCTCATTCTTTTAACATAGGGGATGTTATACCTTCCACGGGTGTAACCTATGAATATCCAGCAGATTTCAATGTAGTAGATATAAGAACAAGTCTTACGGCAATCATTAGAAAATCTAAATTGCAGGATATCATCTCACTCAAGCATTTAACCTATGATCAGAGTCCTTTCATTGATTCACAAGGTGCTTTTATTAAGATTCATTCTCAAGAGGATTTTAACAACTTTGCAGCAGATCTTGAAAAATTGCAACAATCGGAAGTCAGCAGGACGGCAGCTTTTGCCAATCAATGGTTTGATTTTATGAAATTTAGGCAAATCCGCTATTTGACTGCAACCAAGTCTTTAGAAATTGAATACCAAATATAGATACAACGAATTGCTGATTGGAACACCAAAGGCTAAGACATATCGTCAAGATATGCTCTTAGTCCTTTTCTCTTATGGACAAAACAAGATATACTACGTATTATACAAAATTAGTTTATTATAAAAAAA
This sequence comes from Pelosinus fermentans DSM 17108, assembly GCF_000271485.2. Taxonomy (NCBI): domain Bacteria; kingdom Bacillati; phylum Bacillota; class Negativicutes; order Selenomonadales; family Sporomusaceae; genus Pelosinus; species Pelosinus fermentans. Next base: position 3,568,212 of record NZ_AKVN02000001.1, on the reverse strand, counting down.
GACCCGCTACTACCTCATCTGCGTTAGAACTATAGATAATTTAGTCGAGGTACTAGGTAATTTAGAGGGGATGATTTTGTAAGGAGAAGAGATAATTTATGGAAAAACAAGTTAGTATTCATACAGATTCTCAGCAATTAAGCGGTGTGCTGCATATACCCGATTGCAATAAAGATGAAAAGAGACCTGTCATCGTCATCTGTCATGGTTTTATCAGCAGTAAAGTTGGGCAGCATAGACTTTTTGTAACATTGGCTCGTAACCTCTGCCTGGCTGGGTATGCAGTCTTACGATTTGATTTCAGTGGATGTGGGGAAAGCTCAGGGGAATACCAGGATATTACAACGACTCAGCAAATAAAAGAAGCCGTTAAAGTCATTGACTCATTAGAGGAGTACCCTGAGATTGATCTTACCAATATTACATTACTAGGGCATAGTCTGGGAGGAGCGATTGCTACGAGTGTGGCAGCGTCAGATGGAAGAATTCAGCAATTGATTTTGCTATCACCTGTGGCAAATCCCTTTGACGATATTGTAAAAATTATAGGACAAGAGCGGTATCAAAAATGCTTAGAAGAAAGCAGTGTTAATTTTGAAGGCTTTGAACTAGGGAGAACGTTATTTTTGTCGTTAGCCGAACTGCGGCCTTTAGCTGAAATTCATAAGTTTCATAAGAATGTATTATTGATTCATGGAAGTGAAGATCTGGAGACACCCTTGGACAATGCATATCAATATCAAAAAAGATTAGAGCAACGGACAGAAGGACATAGTGATTTAAAGATTATAAAAGATGCGGATCATTGTTACTGCTCAGCGACATGGAAAAAAGAACTGAGTGAGCTTATTTTACATTGGCTTAAAGACCATGCTGCTTTGTGACAAGAAATAGAGTAAATTGCTTAATAGAATAAATGCAGATAAAAAGGGTGTACATTTGGGTACATCCTTTTTTCCGTAACAATCGAAAATAAAAAAGAATATTCAAATAGAATGAATATATAATTGTCGATAGATTGTAACAAAACAGTAACAAATTTCTTTTATAATATGAAAAATAAGGAAGTTACTTTTCTTGGTAAGCTTGATTTGTGGAAAAGATATAGGAGGGAAGAAATCGGATTATATTTAATAATGATGATTTTTGGTGGGGATGGGGTCCTCTTTATGGTTCTTGGCGGCATGGACCGGGGCTAAGGGATAGGCTGTGGTAAAGTGATGAATGGTTTGGCTAAACGTAATTGAGGAGAAATAAATGAAAAAAAGATGGTATAGTCGGTATGTAGTAATAGCAGCGATATCCATTATAACAGGTCTGCCTGGTGCTTTGGTTTATGCTGCGGATTTTACGGGCAAGCAAATTGTTGATGTAAGTATTAGTGATAATAAAACATTACACGATCTTTCTGTGGTGAAACTAAAACCAGGAGACACATTCAATGTCGAGGTTATTCAGCAGGATATAAAAACCATTTATGATCTTGGCAGTTTTTATGATGTACAGGCTAATTTTATTGAAGTGCCAGAAGGTATTAAAGTGGTATATGTTGTTACTGAGAAAATGATGATAAAAAGTATTGATTTTGTAGGAAATAAAGCAGTTTCAAATGAAACCCTGCAGAATCTATCCAAGGGAATGATTGGCAATCTTAGCGATAACCAAATCATCGATGAAAAAGTACAAGCCATTGAGCAGTATTATCACGATCAAGGATATATATTAGCCAAGGTGAGTAATATCACGATGGATCAAGAGGGAATACTTAAGGTTTTCATCAATGAAGGTATGGTTGAAGGTATTATTATAAAAGGCAATGAGAAAACAAAAAAGCATGTTATTACTCGTGAAATAAAGGTAAAAGAACAAGAGGTTTTTAATTCCAAGGATGCAAAGCGGAGTTTACAAAGACTGAATAATCTTGGATTCTTTGAAGATGTAAATATGAAATTAAATCCTGGCAGAGAGCCGAATGCAGTTGTAGTTCAGGTAGACGTTAAGGAACAAAAAACCGGAACCTTTACGATTGGCGGAGGATACAGTGAAAGTGATGGAGTGACAGCGGCTATCGGGGTAGGAGATACTAATTTTAACGGATCTGGCAATAAGGTCAATGTGAACTTCCAGCATGGTTACTCCAGTATCGCCGGTACAGGCTGGAATCTCAATTTTACGAATCCTTATATCGATAAAAAAGAAACATCATTAAGTGTGGACCTATTTAATTCAGTTAATGAAGTGAGTGACTATGGTCTGGATGGCGACAATACAAAGCTTCGCTCTACCTATTATCGCAGATCCCGAGGCTTTAACATTACATTAGGACGGCCTGAGGGTGAGTATGTAAAGAATTATATTACTCTTACCAAACGAAAAGATCTTTATATCGAGCATGAGTCTGGAGATGTAGACTATTCAGCTTCTGTGGGGGATACAGACTACAACGCTGATTATAATGCAGACTATCTTAAGAAGAATTTTGGTGAAGTACATAGCGTGACCTTTGCAAGAGTATACGATACTCGTGACAATATTTTTAGTCCCACAGAAGGACATCGTATTTCCCTAACAAGTGAATTTGCGGGAAAAGCTCTTGGCGGTGAATTTGATTTCAATAAATATATCCTTGACGGACGCAAATACTTTAAAGTTGGTAGTCAGCAAGTTGTTGCATTACAAGTAACAGCCGGTACCAGTTCGGGAGACCTGCCTGATGCCAGCAAATTTTCTGTAGGTGGTATCGATACGCTGCGTGGTTATGAAGATAATGAATTCAAAGGCGATAAAATGTTTACCGCTACAGCCGAATATCGCTATCCAATAGCAAACAAGGTACAAGGTGTTGTTTTTGCAGATGCTGGTAACGCCTGGAGTGGTAGTTACAACTTAAATGACTTGAAGTATAGTATCGGAGCAGGAATACGAGTAAACACACCTGTAGGACCAATACGTGTTGATTATGGATATGGGAAAGAAGGCGGAAAGTGCCATTTTAGCTTTGGTACTCAATTCTAAGTTGTTATGGAATATATAAGTGGTTCGACATAGTGGTTAGATATTAAAGAGGATAGCCGATTTTAATTAAAATCGGCTATCCTCTTAGTTATATTCTAGGTTTATAAAACGTTAGTTTAATTGGATGACTATGTAATATTCCAGCTACAGTCTTTCTGGTATAGGGCATGTTTTTGCCTTGGCGCGATTTACTTTATAACGCTGTGCACCTTCTTCGAATCTGGCTCGTTCCGCATCAGTGGTAAGTTCAAGAAGAGGAACCGCACAGGTATGGCCTCCGGCATTTAAAGCTACCATGGTAAAAAGCGCTGTTAAGGCACATTTGCGCGGAGAATCTTTAAAGAGATCTTCTACCTCAACGATTACGGAAACTTCCATAGAAGATTTACCAACAAAGGTTAAATATGCATGACAATTTACTAAATTGCCTACATATATGGGTTGATGGAAGGTTAGTTCGTCGACTCGTGCCGTTACGACATTAGAACGGGCATGCCTGTGGGCAACTACGTAAGCTGCATTGTCCATCAATTTCATTATTTCTCCACCATGAACATTTCCAGCAACATTTGCTTGATGTGGAAGCATAACCATGGATATATCCACCGCGGAATCATGAATTGTTTTAGTTTGCAATTGCCATTACCCCTTTTTGTTTTTATAGGATAGGAAGAAGTTGTGTGTCAAAAGATTTTTTGAAATTCTACTTAGAGTATAAAGCCATTTACTTGGAATTGCTATGTAATTTTTGATAAGAGTCGGTGAATTATGAATAGCATACCTTATTTTATAAAGAAAATACAGGAAAATAGGATATAAAAACCGCCTGCGTATACTAAACGCTGGGGTGATAGTTTGTCCTGTTTTAAAGTTAGTAATAAGTAAAAAATAGAGAGCAGCGTCATACAGCCCGCCCAGATAAGATGAAAATCAAATAACCAAGGAGTAAAAAATAATCCTAAGGCAGTTGGAATGGTCGCCTGTATCATCATTGCGCCACTAATATTACCTAAGGCAAGAGTTTCTTTTCCTTGCTTTACCCATATTACCGCATTTAATATTTCAGGCAATTCCGTAGCAATCGGACTGATCAATAGAGAAACAATTAATGGGGACATATTCCAAGAGACACTAAGAGCTTCTAAATTTTTAACAAAAAGATGAGAACTGATAAAAATAAGCATTAATGAAATAAAGGTCTGGGATAATACCCAAAATACAGTTGGATCTTTCTTTTTGGGCTGAAAGGTCAATGGCTCCATGACCTCTTCTGAAAGAACACACTCTGCTCCCATCTCTTTGTAAAAATAAAATGCATAGGCTGCTAAAAATAAGATGCCTGCCAAGGGCTTGAGACTAAAGATGAAAAGACCCATTAATACTTTAAAGATAAAGATGGATACAAACCATAGCTGGTCTCGACTCAATTTTTTGCTGTCAATATCAATCTCGACTCCTAAATCCCGCTTCTTGCGGAAAAAGATAATACAGAGTCCCACCACCGCATAAGAAATGGTACCAAGTACAAGAGGACCACCCAAAGCGGCTCCAATACCAATATCTTTTTGCTCAGCACTGGAATTAAAGGCGACTGCCATCAGGGTTACAACACTTTCCGGCAAAGCAGTCCCAAAGGCTGCCAAAATAGTTCCTACGGCGCATTGTGCAACGTTAAATTTCCTGCCAACCCATTCAATGGCATTGACAAACAATTCACAGCTGTAATAGATCACGATAATAGCTACTAATAATGTTACATAAAGACTCAGCATATAACTACCTCCAATTTTGATATGTAAGGGCAAATAAAAAAAGACTTCTGGTGCTCTTAAAAAGCACCAAAAGTCTCATTACGCAAATAGCGGGTACTACCAGGTTGTTACACCATTATGTTGACAGCACCTATATTAATTACTCCCCTTTGATAAACCTAAGTATAATGCTTTTTCTTATTATCGTCAAGATTGAGCGGGGCTATGCAAATTAGAAGAAGTGTTATCCGATAAAAACATAGCCAGAAAGCAGGAATTATCATGAAATTCCAGAAACTATGGTGTAAAAGAAAATAAGGAGGACTAGGGATGACAAAAGTCTATATAAAAAGATTAGACTGGCAACAGGAGTGTTGTCAGTCTGATCGTATACTGTCTTAAAATTTGTGGTTAATACCAAAGCCTACACCATCTCGCGTTGACGAATGGTCGTGTTTATCGGATTTATATCCAAGATTAAGAGAGGTTTTACCATCCATCGCATAGTTTAATCCTGTTTGCCATCCAGTCTCTGCACTGCTTGTGATTACAGATGCATAGCCATCTAATCTAGGAGCTAAATTTGCACTCACGCCGACACCATAGAAGAATTTATCCGATTCTCCACTATAATTTCTATCACCGGCAATCAGGCGTACGTTATTGTCTAATTTATAGTGAACATATACATCGGTAGTGTGGGAGCCGCCATAGTATGATGAATAACCATTTCTTTCGATCCCTGCAGTAAATTTATCTGAAAGAGCATGTTCTATATATACGCTGTCATCGTCTATACCGTGTCCATTTTGATCCAAATTATAATGATTATACCCAATTGTGGTTTCTCCTGGAGCAAGATCCGTAAGCGGTGCAGCATATCCAATGCTGGTAGCCAACATAGTACCTGCCATAAGAGTGAATATTTTCTTTTTCATGAGTAATCCCCCTAAAAATTCGTAAGTAGTGTCTCTTTTATAAAAAAGACTAACATTGATTTGATATATGTAAACGATCGGCTTTGCATCGGATTATTGGGTAAAGGATGTAATATGATTTCTCAGTGAACCGATGCTGTGCCGATCAGTTGATGGATTTAGAATAACATGGAAGTATGACAAAAGTATGACAAAGAGAAAAAAATGACTATATAGTCATTTTATCTCTGACAAAGGAGATCTTCGTAATGGAAGGAGAAGGACGATCTTTATATTTTTATGATTATGATAATCACCTGTTTGAATTGCATACAGGAACTCTGACTGAGCGATTAAAGCGTTATAAAAAATAAAAAAAGACTTATCTTGTTAGTAAGTCTTTTTGAATAATAGAATATATACTATCCTAACTTATCACCCTTCTTGACCAATTGCTCTGGTTGGATTAAAATGACTCCTTGCTGTGCGTATACTCCTAAGACCAGAACTTCTGATGTGAAATCAGCAATCTTTCTTGGCGGAAAATTGACCACTCCTAGGACTTGTTTGCCCATCAGTTCCTCTTTGGTATAACATTGTGTAATTTGAGCACTGGACTTTTTGGTGCCGATTTCATCACCAAAATCAACCCATAACTGATAAGCTGGCTTTCTGGCTTTTTCAAAGATCTCTACCTGAATAATTTCCCCGACTCGAATGTCTAGTTCCATAAAATCATTAATTGTAGCCATATTTTGTATTCTCCTATTTTCAATTTTGATTTTAGATGTATCTATTACCTTGTCTTCTCGAATTTATACTTAGAATCCTGCTTGATCATGACTATGGATAGTAGCAAGAATTGTTCATTATTTAAAAATACATATGTTACAGTTAGTAAGGTATAATACAAAAATATCTGATCAAATGTTGTCTTGTGACACGAAAAAACGTATAAAGTGAGCATAGGAGGATATACAATGAATAGACGTGTAGTAATTACAGGGATGGGAGCCGTATCTTCGTTAGGATGTGGCGCGGATGCTCTCTGGCAGTCCATTAAACAAGGGAAATCCGGCATTAGCAGAATTGAGAGAATTGACGTCTCTGATTTACCTACGCAAGTTGGGGCTGAGATAAGGGACTTTGACCCCAATCCGTTTCTAGACAGGAAAGAAGTAAAACGGATGGACCGATTCACACAATATGCCATAGCTGCCACGCAAATGGCAGTTGAAGAAGCAAAGATTGACTTTGCTAAAGAAAACAAAAAACGGATTGGTGTTATGATTGGAACGGGGATTGGTGGTATCGAAACCATTGAAAGTCAGCATAGTTTGCTTTTAGAAAAAGGGACCGGCAGAATCAGCCCTTTTTTGGTACCGATGATGCTGCCCAATATGGCTGCGGGGTTGGTTGCGATTCGATACGGTCTTAAGGGATTTGCAGAATGTACTGTTTCAGCCTGTGCCTCTTCTACCAATGCAATTGGTGACGCTTATAAAATCATTCAAAGAAATGCTGCTGATGTGATGATTGCAGGTGGTACGGAAGCATCCATTACAAGATTAGCAATGGCTGGTTTTTGCGCCATGAAAGCAATGACTACGAATCAGGATGCCGCCTCTGCTTCTAGACCTTTTGATTTAGAACGTGACGGATTTGTACTGGGAGAAGGTGCAGGCATCCTGGTTGTCGAAGAACTAAATCATGCTTTAGAGCGAGGCGCAACCATTATTGCAGAAATCGTAGGCTATGGCTGCACTAATGATGCATATCATATTACTGCACCTGCTGAAGGTGGAGAAGGGGCGGCGGAATGCATGAAGCTGGCAATTGAGGATGCAAATGTGCAGCCTCAGGATATTGGTTATATCAATGCCCATGGCACATCCACGCCGTTAGGGGATAAAAATGAAACAAGTGCTATAAAAACTGTTTTTGGAAAGCATGCATATGAGCTTGCAGTAAGTTCAACAAAATCCATGACGGGTCACTTATTAGGAGCGGCGGGAGCTATTGAAGCCATTATTACGGCATCTGCCCTAAAAGAGGGATTTTTACCGCCAACGATTAATTACAAAACGCCCGATCAGGGATGTGATCTTGACTATGTTCCAAACGAAGGAAGAAAAGCAGTTTTATCCTATGCTTTGACAAATTCTTTTGGCTTTGGCGGGCACAATGCAACACTGGTATTAAAGGCTTTTTAACGTTTGGGGGCTGTTCAAACAGATGATTGATATGAAAGAGACAGTAGCTGCATGTGTAAATTATATTGAAAATAATCTGAATGAGAAGATCACCTTAGATGATATTGTCCAGCATGCAGGGATCTCAAAATATCATTTGCATAGAATGTTTAAATCCTTAACGGGTGAATCCTTAATGGAATATGTTCAATCGCGAAAACTTTCAGCAAGTGTTAACGAACTTCTTCATACCAATATGAGAATGATTGATATTGCTTTAGAGTATGGTTTTGATTATGAACAGTCTTATATCAGAGCTTTTCGTAAAAAGTTTGGGCATACCCCCTTAAAAGTACGTGTGGATAATCTGTCACTCATCATTAAGGAAAAATTAAATATACATGATATTTTGTCCGTTAATAATTCGATTATCTACAAACCCTTTTTCATTTATAAACCAAAGATTTATTTGGTTGGCAATCAACATAAGATCGTAAGTAAATCTGGAGATAAGACTGCCAATAGCTATGGGAATGATTTTTATTATAACTATAAGCATAAAATTGTAAATCCGGTTAATCCGCAAGTATATTTTGGCTATACAGATTGGAGCAGGAATGATGAGGGATATATTTATTATATTCCCTCTCTTCAAGTACATGATTTATCCCATATACCGGAAGGCATGAAGGGAATTACAATACCGGCCCATAAATATGTAGCCTTTCGTTTTGTTGGATTTTTTCATCCCAATGATATTAATGGCAGGCAAGTCGGTCGATTGCTAGTCCATATGTATTCCAAATGGATTTTTAAGTCCGGCTTTAAATTCGCCGATACCTTTCGCTTTGAATACATCGATACCGCAATATCAAAAGATAATTATTGTGAACTCGATATATATCAGCCCATTATGGAAAATGTCAGAAATGGGTTATCATAATCAAATTGAATGTGAATCAAGGGCATTCAATTTTTTGTAGTGATCAAAGTTAAATCACCAGCTATTTGTCATTGCTTCGCTGTGCTCGCAATGACAAAAGGATGCGTCAATATTTTATGACATGAAAAATCAGTGGAAGGAAAATACAATTTATAGCAGAATAGAACATAAATGGTGTATAAGTGATAAAAAAGAGGTTCGATCATGGATATAAAGTTAAAATTGGTATATGTTTTTATGGATCTTTTACTTCCCCTCATGCTGGGGTACTTTTTTCGACGCAGGCAATACTTGAGCGAGAAAAATTGTGATAAATTGATCGTAGTTAATATTCTAGTAATCTCTACGGCTTTATCCATTCTTAGTTTCTGGGCTTTACCTTTGAGATGGGAGTTAATGTGGCTGCCCTTTTTTGGAATCCTGCTGAGTATCATTCCTGGAACTGCTGCCTATTTTGCATCAAAAAACAAGTATACGAATTGTCTGGAGAAAGGAAGCTACTTAGCGTCGGCGATTTTATCCAATTCTGGAACCCTGGGCGGGCTTTGTGCCTATATTATATTTGGAGAAGCGGCTTTTGCCTACACGCAGATCGTTGGCTTAGCGCAAAATTTAGTATTGTTTTTATTTTGTTTTCCTATGGCACAGTATTATCAGCAGCAAAGCTGCTCTGCAATAGAAAAACAAAAAATTACGTTTGCTTCTATGTTTTTGAATCGGAATCAGTTACCGGTTGTAGGACTCATCATTGGCATAATCCTCTGCGTAAGTGGCGTGCCGCGTCCTGTCTTTTTTGGTGCAGTATTCGACCCTTTGGTACATATTGCAGCCTGGACGGCTTTGATTCCAGCAGGATATAGTATTAACTTTTCAGGAATGAAAGAGTATTATAGCTCTACTTTTGATCTGGTACCGATAAAGCTTGTAATTACGCCGATAATCGGATACCTGTTAGCTCGGGAGGTTTTTAATGATCAAGCTTTGCTTGGTACGATTTTGATTTTAGCCAGTGTACCTACAGGAATAAATGCCATTGTGACCGCCAGGCTGTATGGTCTGAATTTACATGTCTCTGGTGCAGCCTTTGTATTAACTACAGCAGTCTTTTTAGTGCTGGTGTATCCGATATTGTTTTTTTGGATTACAACGAGCAGTTTGGTTCATTGAATTTAAAATAATGCGTTTGCGGAAAAAAAGAGTGTAGCGATTGACTAGATTAGGAGTCTATGCTACTGTTATGATAATGTGTATTTTATCTTTCGTATTCGGTGCCCCTTTCATTTCTTATATAAAATTAATTTTTTGACATGAATTTAAATTTGCTAAATGGCTGGTCAGAATAGACTGAAGGCTAAGATTATCTTTACGATAATCTTAGCCTTTTTTGTTAGTGTAGAAATATTATAAAGTTTGGAGGATCGTAATGAATAAAGAGTTATTAATCCAATGGCTGCAAGAGCGTCAAATAACTTATTATTTGCTAACCAGCCTATACCAGGCCACACCTACCAGTGATTTGCTGAAAACGTTATCTCAAAACCAAATACTGGCTAGTTGGTGTGAAGAGTATGCACGAATTGAAGAGCAGGAGCAATTCGATCTATATACAGCCCTCAAAGGGATGCAGGATGAATTAGATAGTAATAGTAGCAATCTTGCTGGCTATCTGGAAGGGTTACAAGCTGATTTTGACCGATTATTTGTCGGTCCTGGTCACTTGGAAGCGCCGCCCTGGGAGTCGGTATATCGTTCTAAAGAGAGACTGGTGTTTGGCGAACAAACAGTAGCTGTACGAGAGATTTACCGTTCCTTTGGCTTAAAAAGTAATAAACATCATAATGAGCCTGATGATCATATTAGCTTAGAATTGGAATTTATGGCTTGGCTCTGTAAACAAGCTGCAGACCCTCATATAAGCGTGGAAGATCGTATTCTTTATATTTCCGGACAAACTCGTTTTTTAAACGAGCATTTATTGGAATGGGTTCCTGCCTTATGTAATGATATAGAAAAAGCCGCCGAGTCAGAATTTTTTCGCGGTCTGGCTTTTCTAACAACTCAATGGCTTAAAGAGGATGCTGTTGAAACAGAAAGTATTTTAAAGATATTGGTAAAATAGATATATATTGACAATTCGCTTACACTTTGCTATGATGATTTCAATTAAATGATACTACGATATTGCAGTAGGTTGACCGGAAGAAAAGCTGGAGACGTAAATGTCTTTAGCTTTTTATTTTTATTTAACCATAGATTTAAATGTATGAGAGGGATGAAGAGGATGTCAAACCCAGAAGTACTATGGAAGCACCCTATCACGCGACGAAAATTTTTAACATTAGGGGCAGCAGTAGCCGGATTGGCAACAGGGAGTTACTTATTTTGGAAAGATGGATTCACCCTGACAGCAGTTACTGGCGAAGAAGTAATATCTGAAAAAATTGTGCGTACCTCAGGCAGTCACAATTGCGGGGGTCGATGCTTAATTCAGGTACATGTTCGAGATGGGCGAATTGTTCGCATTTCTACAGAGGATGATATTGCTGATACACCAGAAAAACCTCAGTTGCGCGGCTGCTTGCGCTGCCGTTCTTATCGGGAGCGGCTGTATCATCCCGATCGCCTTAAATATCCAATGAAACGGGCTGGAGCACGAGGCGAAGGTAAATTCGAACGTATTACTTGGGATGAAGCCCTGGATACCATTGCTAATCATATAAAGCGAATCGTACCGCAATATGGTCCGGATGCAATCTATTTACAATATGCCACAGGAAATGCTGGGAAAGTATCTGAACGAGTTTGGATGGGGCGGCTTATGGGAATGTATAGTGGGTATCTATCCTACTATGGAAGCTATAGCACTGCCTGCACCCAGATGGCTACGCCATATACTTATGGCACTGCCAATACCGGAAACAATCGAGAAGATTGGGTGAATTCCAAAATCATTATTTTATTGGGGTGGAATCCTGCTGAAACCATTCATGGGACTAATACGTCCTATTATTTAAAAAAAGCAAAAGCAGCAGGAGCAAAAATTATAAGTATTGATCCGATTTATTCGAATACGGCAATTAGCTTAGCCGATCAGTGGATTCCAATCCGCCCGACAACTGACAGTGCCTTACTTGATGCCATGGCTTATGTCATGATTATGGAAAATCTCCATGATCAACAATTCTTGGATACATACTCCCTTGGCTTTGATGAAGAACATATGCCACCTGGTGTCCCAGCTGGAAACTCATATAAAAGTTATGTACTAGGCGACAGTGAAGATCATATACCGAAGACGCCTGCCTGGGCAGAGGTCATTACTGGCATACCTCAGGAAACCATTATCCAGTTGGCGCGAGAATATGCCACAAATCGTCCGGGAGCGCTGATTGAAGGGTATGGACCACAACGGCACGCCTACGGTGAGCAAGTGGTGCGCAGCGGAACAGTGTTGGCGGCAGTGACTGGTAATGTTGGTGTAAAGGGTGGCTGGGCATCGGGTAATGGATATCAAGCACGTGGAAATTTTGTGGCATCCATTCCTTCTACAAATTTAAGTAAAGCGCAAATTTCGGTATTCAGCTGGCCTGATGCAATTACGCGTGGTAAGGGGATGGGACCTGAGCTGAGTGTGAAAGGTGTAGCACAATTAAACTCCAATATAAAAATGATATTTAATTTGGGTGGAAATTGTTTGGTAACACAACATGCTGATAATAATGGAACTGCTAAAATATTGGCAGACGAAAGTCTGGTAGAACTTCTTGTAGTGAGTGAGCATTTCCTTACACCCAGCGCAAAGTTCGCTGATATTCTTTTGCCAGCTGATAATATGATGGAACGTGATGATATCGTTACACCTTGGGGCTATGGTGATTATGTATTGTATATGAATAAGGCAGTTGATACTGTGTTTGAATGCCGTAATGGGTATGATTGGATTAGTGATCTTGCTTCTAGGCTGAATATTAAGGAGAAGTTCACAGAAGGCCGGACATTGGAACAATGGATGCGTTATCTTGTAGAGGAAACAGCCAAAAAGAATCCTGGGTTTCCAACTTATGAAGAATTTAAAGCAAAGGGAGTATATCGCTGGGAGCACAAAGAGCCAGCCATTGCTTTTCAAAAGCAAATTGAAGATCCAAAAAATAACTTGTTTCCTACACCTTCAGGAAAAATTGAAATTTTTTCACCCCGTTTGTGGAATATGAAAAATCTTCGTGAAATTCCTGCTGTCCCTAAATATGTTGCCGCTTGGGAAGGACCTGAAGACCCGATCAAGGAGACCTATCCACTTCAATGTATTGGACACCATTATAAACGAAGGGTGCATTCCACATTTGATAATGTGGGCTGGATGGAGGAAGTCGGGAAGCAGGAAGTATGGGTAAATACATTAGACGCAACTGAACGGGATCTGAAAAACGGTGATCTGGTAAAAGTTTATAATGACCGGGGCGTTATTGTATTGCCAGTTAAGCTTACCTCTCGCATCATGCCCGGAGTAGCATCTGTGCCGCAAGGCGCATGGTGGACTCCAGATGCCGAAGGCGTAGATCGACGGGGTAGTATCAATACATTGACTAAATATCACCCTACACCATTAGCTTTTGGCAATCCAACACATACAAATTTAGTGCAAATTACAAAGGCATGAAGAAAGGAGCCTGATACGATATGGGGAAACAGCTGGCATTTTATTTTGAACAGAAACATTGTGTAGGCTGCAAAACTTGTCAGATTGCCTGCAAAGATAAGAATGATTTGGCAGTGGGACAATTATTTCGAAAAGTGAATGAATTCGAAGGTGGCACTTATGAAAGAAAAGGTGCTGCTGTTATTCCTAATATATATGCTTTTTGGTTATCGATTAGCTGCAACCATTGTGTGAATCCAGTATGTGTGGAGCATTGCCCAACGGCAGCGCTGCAGAAACGGTCAGAAGATGGGATCGTCTATATTGAGCAAGATAGATGCATTGGCTGCCAACAGTGTGTTAACTATTGTCCTTATGATGCGCCGCAGTATAATCCAGCTACCCAAAAAGTAGGTAAATGTGACTTTTGCCGTGATTTGCTAAGTGAAGGTAAAGCACCAGCGTGCGTGTCTTCCTGCCCGTTGCGGGTATTGGACTATGGAACACTCGATGTGCTGCGGCAAAAATATGGAGCACTTAACCAGACCAATGGCATGCCGAGTGCAGATATTACTCAGCCGGCACTGGTGATTACCCCTCACCGTGATGCGATTTCTAAGTAAGGAGCAATTATCTTGAAAACAAAAGAATGAATTTTGTGCACTGCGAAAGGAAGGATTGGTTAAGATGAAATATTTTCAAGTTGTACGTAATTTGCATTTATGGCTGGGGCTAGCTCTGACTCTTTTTTTGTTAACAGAGGCGGTAACTGGTTTGATTCTTTCCGAACCGACTCTTATTGGAGCGGGAAAGACAGCTCATGTACAGCATTCTCACATTTCGACTGAAGAAAGAAAAATCCCCGCCAATATGAATCAAAACTTCACAGCGGAAGATTCAAGAAAAGCAGAAGAACATGCCAAACAAATATCCGGTGATGTAAGCTCTCTAGTCTTTATAAAGCAACTACACCAGGGAATTATCAATAGCCAAAACTTTCGCTGGATCGTCAATGTTTTAGCAATTGGGATTATAATCCTCACGCTCACCGGTCTCTATCTTTCTATACCATTAGTAAAAGCACAATTTAAAAATAAAACTTAAACCATGTTACGATAATAGATGAATTACATATCTGTTAAATAATTGCAGATGAAAAAATCCCTAAAGGTAAAAATAACTCCTGAAAATCAGTGAAATACTGAATTTCAGGAGTTGTCTGTATGCTAGCTTAGTCTGGATTTTTTCTCCATTCAATTTTAAGTCCTAAAACTTCGGCAATTTCCAAGGCTTCTTTATATTTTAATGTGCCTCGCGAAAGTTTGTTGCTCAAGTTTTGAACAGTGTCATTGCGATCAAATTTTTCATTTAGAGCTTGAACGAGATTGCTCATAGTCCAGCCCGACTGTACGATAATTGCTTTAATATCTTCTTTTACTCCCACGATATCACTCCTTCGCAATGATTATACCATAGGGTTTAAAGATAAGTAAAAGAGTTTAAAATAAAACTTGACAGTTTAAACTTATTGGTTTAATATTTAACTATGAAGTGTAAAAACTGTAAGCGAATGATAAGGAATAAATAGTGAGGAGAGGATATTGTGAAAAAGAAAAACCTTTTTGAAAGTGCTATGGAATCGATGGAGATGGTTAGTCTAAACATACCGCTGCAGGAAGTATCAAGCGAATATTATTATTCTAATATAGCGGCTAAGGAATATGAGGGCGAACTACGTGCAGCGCTACCTCAAAGTTTACATTGGACATTATGTCAACTAATTGATAAACATAATGAAATGGAAGCTGCAAGTATAGCTCTTAGCTATAAGCAGGGATTTTCCGATTCAGTACGATTTTTTATGCAGGCATTATCCTGGGAGACATCGAGACGATAAGCTTTTGGAACGGTGGTTGCAATGTTTCTCTTACTCAAGGCAGAGGGCGATTGAACTAGCTTCTTTAGTTCGTCAAACAGGTTAAGCAGAACAACAAGGATTAGCACTGTTCATAAATAAGGACTTGTGATAGAATAAATTAAAATGTAACGGGGATTAAATATCTGGAGGGGTAAATGTGGAAAAAATATTACTGCAAATACTTGAAGGGCAAAGAAATTTATTTAATGAAATAGAAAAAATTAATCAACGATTAGACGATATGCCAACCAAAGCTGATTTAGATAAAGTCATTACGGAACAACAAAAGGATATAATCGCTATACTGGAACGAACAGCAACTAAGGAGTCCATAGCCGAGTTAAGTGACGACATTGAAGCGTTAAATCGAAGAATTTTTAAACAAGAGGCAAAGATCATCCGATTAGAAAGAGTAAAAGAAAAAAGAGCTTGAATATTTTTGCATGAATTGGAGTAATGGAACCCTGCCGTTGCTCCTTTAATTTTTGCTAATGAGTTTAAAAAGATTTATTATATAGTCATTACTATAAAGTTCGTTAAAAGATAAACGGTTAGGAGTATATAGGTAGTGAAAGCACATTATTCATAAGAGGAGGTTATACTATGAATGAAAAATTGCATATCGTTAGTGCATAAAAAAGCTTGAACCATTTTGAATATGGTTCAAGCTTTTTATAGTATCCTTGGGAACTATTTATCCTTACGTGCCATTAAGTTAGATACTTTATTAGCAAAGCTGATTGGATCTTCTGGGAGCAGACCTTCAATAAGCATTGCTTGTACGTATAATAGGTCGCAATAATCCTTGAAGGCTTCAGAATCAGGGGTTGCTTCGTGTAAATCTTTTAAGACAGTGAAGACATCATGATTTGGATTTAATTCCAGGATTCGGCTAGCCTTATACATGGTATTATTCATTTCTGATAAAATTTGCTCCATGGAAAGACTGATGCCGTTATCATCACTAACAAGACAAACCGCACTGGATTTTAATCGATTACTAATCTTAACATCAGCTATTTTCCCTTTCAAATGCTCTTTGATTGCTTTGATTAAGGATTCATTTTCTTTCAAAATCGCTTCTGTATCTTTTTTAGCTTCGGGGGAATCGATATCGTCCAGGTTTAGTTCGCCGCGGCTGATGGATTGGAATTTCTTCTCTTTATATTCCTGTAATGCATCAATCGTAAACTCATCAACCTGATCATACAGATAGAGAACTTCAATACCTTTTTCTTTCAGCAGTTCCATTTGTGGTAAACGCTCTACGGAAGCACGGTCTTTACCTGTAGCATAGTAGATGACTTTTTGATTTTCTGACATGCGTTCGATGTAATCATGTAAGGTTGTCAATTCTTCCGTTGCGTGGGAGGAAGAGAATAGTAATAAATCTTTTAATTTATCGCGACTTTGGAAATCTGTATAGGCTCCTACTTTAAGAGCTTTGCCAAATTCTTTCCAGAATTTTTCATAGGTAGGTCGCTCATTAGTGAGGAGATTTTCTAAGGTTTTCAGCACGCTTTTTTCAAGATTCTTTCCAATTAATTTTAACTGTTTGCTATGCTGCAGCAGCTCGCGAGATATATTGAGGGAAAAATCGGGAGAATCCACTAAGCCTTTCACAAATCGCAGATATTCAGGGAGGAGATCTTGGCAGTTGTCCATGATGAAAATCTGTTTTGAATAGAGGCGGATTCCAGAGGATGATTTTTGCGTGTACAAATCAAAAGGAGCACGAGAAGGAATAAACAATAGACTTGTGTATTCTACAGTGCCTTCTGCTTTGGAATGAATCAGTTTTAGAGGATCTTCCCAGTCGTGGAAGAGATTTTTGTAGAAGGTATGGTACTCTTCTGCCGAAATGTCATTCTTATTGCGAGTCCATAGAGGCGTCATGGAATTCAAGGTCCGAACCTCTACGGTCTGTGTTGCTGGAGCGTCTTCAATTACCTTGCCTTCTTCATCTTTGGGCTTTTCTTCCTTGATGAAGCTCATTTTAATAGGATAGCGGATATAGTCTGAATATTTTTTGATCAAATTTTCAATGGTGTAGCGGTCTAAGAAATTTTCTTTGGAGCCGTCAGCGGTAGTAAATTCATCATTGAGAGTGATAATAATGGTAGTACCTCGTGTTTCTTTTTCCACTTCTTCAATGGTGTATGTACCATCACCGCTGGATTGCCACTTAACCCCTTTGGCTTGTCCAGGAGCACGAGTGATCAAGGTGACTTTGTCAGAAACCATAAAAGCAGAATAAAAGCCAACGCCAAATTGACCGATTAGTTCATTATCGGTTGCTGTTTCTTTCTCTTTTAATTTTTCAAGAAAGGACTTAGTGCCTGATTTAGCGATGGTTCCAATATTTTCGACTACTTCGTCATAGGTCATACCAATACCATTATCTGAGATTGTTAGAGTATGTGTCGATTCATCAGGGACAATGAAAATTTCAAAGTCGGATTGTCCTTCTAATAGATCATGATTGGTTAAGGATTCAAAACGAATTTTATCAATGGCATCGGAAGCGTTGGAGATCAGCTCTCGTAAAAAAATCTCCTTATTTGTATAAATGGAATGAATCATTAAGTCTAATAATTGCTTAGTTTCCGCTTGGAATTCTCTGGTTTGCTTATTAATTGGTTCTTGGCTCATGTAAGAAGTCTCCTTTTATAAAATTTATATGTACATTTTCTTTTATTAGCACTCTCTTTAAGTGAGTGCTAACTCTCTTTCTCTATAATACCTTGATTAGTATTTGAAATCAAATACTTTTTTTTCATTAAAATTAGGCAATAATAGCATTTTTTTACCATTTATATTGAATTTACTATAGAATTTATATATTTTGTGTGGTTCGCCCTTTTTAGACTGAAAATATATAGTTACTTTGCATATAAAAAAGCCCTTTCTCAAAAAGTGGTTTTTTTGATGAAAAGGACAATATATATTAATTTCCGAGATTAAAATATACAAAAAAAGTTGTTCCTTCATGACTGGTATTGATTTTAATAGTGGCATTGTGCCTGTGGGCTATTTGGTAACAGATGGGAAGTCCTAAGCCTGTGCCTGTATCTTTCGTAGTAATAAATGGTGTTCCTAATTTATCAAGTATGTGGGCGGGTATTCCCGTGCCCTGATCACTAATAGATAAAACAACCTTGTGATCTTCCAAGAAGGTGTGAATATCCAAGTTGCCGCCGGCTGGCATTGCTTCAATACTATTGCGTACCAAATTTAGCAGCAATTGACGAATTTCATTTTCATCCAATAGCAATTCGGGAACTGCACTAATGTTAAGATTTACAGATACTTTGGAAGCAGTGGCATCTGCCTGGATTAAGGGAAATAAAGCTTCAATAATAGTATTTAAAGAACATTGTTTAAAAATGACTAGCTTTTCCCTGGACAAAGAAAGGTACTCACGAATAATAGCATTAGCTCGATCTATTTCCTCGATCATTAGTTTGATTTTTTCTTTATCTTTTTGGTATTCATGCTTTCTATCCATCACTTGTAAATAACCTCGTACCGTAGTCATAGGATTTCTAATTTCATGAGCGACAGTGGCAGCCATGCTGCCTACCATATTCATCCTGTCAAATAAGGAGGACATTTGTTCCAATTTTTTTCGCAAAGTTATATCACGAATGATTCCTTGTAAGGCTGAGAGCTGACCGGATTTATCATAAATAGGAACACATTTTTGCTCAATCCATAGAATTGTTTTATCCTTTCGAACCAGGCGTAAAGTTAATGGTAATTCAATAGAGTATGGTAGATTATAGATGAAATCGTTAAACTGTGAATGTTCATCAGGATGTATCAAATCGAAAATTAAATTGTTGTTGGCGTAAAATTCTTCGGAGGTATAGCCAGTGAACATTAACGCAGACGGACTTATATACTCAATTCTTTTTTTAGGCTGTAGTTGATAAGAATAAATTACATCAATAGCATTCTCTGCTAACAAACGATATTGAGTTTCCTTATTAATTAAATCTGCTCTAGTTTTTTCTAAATATACCATTAAAGTACCAGTTGCTATGAAGAGGCGTATTACTCCACCAATTGTGTAAGCTAAAGGAAGATAATTTGAGCCGTTCATTATAAAAGGTGCAGTTAAATTGATAAGACTCCATAGTATGTAGGCATAGCCGGTAATATAACGACCAATTCCCTGCAGTTGTAAATTGCGTATATAAATTAAACCGACCCATATACCTATTAGGCAGCAGATGTAGATAGGTAGTAGTAATTTATAAACCAAGGAGGAAAAAAAGACGTTTAACCCGGCGCTTATGATGGAGAGCATAACTGTACCATATATCCACCATTTGTTAAATGGCTTATTCATAAAGCTATAAGTACCCCATACAAACAGCAGAACGCTGATAAAAATTAGCACTTGATATGCAGTTAAATATAAGGTGGATTGCTTCCATTGCAGAAGTCCTGCATCAAAAATAATATATCGTGAAAAAAGGATGAGCCAACTAATTACCCATATGCCCATGTATCGTTCACGATATAATAAATATAGGTATATGAAGACTAGAACGATCGAAATTGTTCCAATTGATGAACCAATTAACGATAAGTGAATAATATCCATGATTACTCCTACATCAGCTATTAAATATACATAAATTACCTTTCTATAAAAAAAACAAACTTCCTTCCAATGGTTTAACAATTTATGTAATAAATGATAATTATATGTCGTCTTAGGACTTTTTTGGTAAAAGAGATTAATGGCTAAGACTTTTCTATACTCTAATAGCGAGGAAGGTTTTTTTCATAAGACATGTAAAAGAGGGTACGTCATAAAAAAATATCAAATGATATAAAAAAAGAGGGGAAATTAACCTGAAGATAAGATCCTCTAGATTATTTTCCCTTTTTTTATTAGCTGGCCTCTGGTCTTTATGTTTTATTGATTACTTCAAGCGAGGTAGAAGAGTTATTGATGATTATTGTTACATATTAACCAACTTATTGGTTAGACTTCTCATAGTTTGTACAATCTTATGAGCAATATCGGGCTGGGAGTGGAAAAAGCGTGGGAAAGCCATACCAGACAATATTAAGATTTGGGTAGGAGTAATTGCAGCAATATCCTCTGTATTTTTATTGTGTTCTGTTAAGCCATTTGCGCCGAAGTGTTGTCCAGATACGGTATATTCTTTAATAGGGTGATGAAAAGTCAATGATTTTAGCTTTCCAGAAAGCAATATATTATAGGAATAGCTAATATCTCCTTGATTGGTAATGACATCTCCTGTATCGCATTGCACAAGACTGCCGCAAGAATGAAGGAATTTTTTTGCTTCTGTTTCTGATAATCCATGAAGTATGGCGATTGCTTCCATTGGCGGATGATGCAGAAACTTGCATACAATAGACCATAGCTCGTCCTCTGTAATGAGTTTACTATTTATAATTGGAGATTTTCTAACGAATTGTTTATGAAACCATTCAACGGCTTGAGTGTTTACAGTTCCTTTTTTACGCCGAGCTATGCGAAAAAGAGGAGAATTTACTGTTCGAAAATGTTGTATATCATCTGCGAGCATGACAATGGGTACCAATAAGCCGTAGCCAGGGTCAACAAAATTTTTGCTATAACGATGGAAACCCATTTGTTCATAAAGCCGCAATAAGTGAACATTGCAAGCACCAAAACCAAATTGGACCTCATTATTGCAGCAAATCTCATAACATTTTACTATAAGAAGATATAGTGCAGGTGAACTCCTATAAGAAGGAGCAACCATTACTTTTGTGATAAAGGCAAATTTGTGATCAACATTTTTCGTATAAGAACCTTGAAAATCATTCAAAGATAGAGTTAATGCTAGCTTTTCTGGAAAATCTTCAAGCGTTCCAATATTCAGCCGTGTAGTGGCAATTATTGTTGAGCCAATAGTTGCGTATAACAAAATAGTCCATTTGTCAAGTTCATCATATAGTAGTTTGTTCACAGGGTCTATATCTTCAAGATGCTTAGACATTTCTTCTACATAAGTTTGGTAACGAAAATGGTAAATTTCCCTTTTTTCTTCTGGGGTAACTGCTATACTAATTTTGATTGTGCTTTCTGGTGATTCTGTGATGTTTGTCATTGAGTTTGGATTGGTAGTTGTCATATTTTTCTCTCCTTCATAATAGTTATAGTAAGAACTTTAGCTATAAGGATCTTATATGTTCATAACTATCACCCCCTAATTAGGGGATACGGAGAGAAGGGATTTTAATCCTTGTAAAAACATGTAGAAAAATAGGATAAAAAGTAGATATATATATAATTTTGAAATGAAAAGCCCTTTTTCAGCATATATAAACTGAAAAAGGGCTTATGTATTAATTATGGCTTTTATGATATTTGTGGAGTGAAATAAACAAAAAAGGTAGTTCCTTCATGGCTGGTACTGATTTTAATTATAGCTTTGTGACGATGGGCTATTTGATAGCAAATAGGAAGACCTAAACCTGTACCAGTGTCTTTTGTAGTTATAAAAGGTGTGCCCAGCTTGTCGAGTATATGAGAAGGAATTCCTTCTCCCTGATCACTAATGGATAAAACAACCTTACAATCTTCCTGAAATGTGCGAATTAATAAATCACCACCTGCAGGCATCGCCTCGATGCTATTACGTACTAAATTCAGTAGTAGTTGCCGCAGTTCATTTTCATCTAGTAGTAACTCGGGAACAGGGGCAAGATCAAGATTGACATATACTTTTGAAGAAGTAGCATCTGCTTGAATTAAAGGGAATAATGCTTCTATTATACCGTTTAAAGAACATTGTTTTAAAATAACTAGCTTTTCTCTCGACAATGAAAGATATTCTTTGATAATGGAGTTGGCTCTATCAATTTCTTCAAGCATTAATTTGAATTTATCTTTATCCTTTTGATATTCGTGCTTTCTTCCCATCACTTGTAAATAACCGCGCACCGTAGTCATCGGATTGCGAATTTCATGAGCAACAGTTGCAGCCATACTGCCAACCATATTCATCCGATCAAATACAGAAGACATTTGTTCTAATTTCTTCCGCAAAGTGATATCGCGAATAATACCTTGTAATGCTATGAGATAACCGTTTTCATTATAGAAAGGGACACACTTTTGTTCAATCCATAGAGTAGTATTATCTTTTCGAACGAGACGCAATGTCAAAGGTATTTCAAGGGAGCATGGAAGATTAGTAATAAATTCATTAAATATAGAGATGTCATCAGGATGTATCAACTCTAATATTAAGTTACTATTTGCGTAATATTCTTCAGCAGAATATCCTGTAACTGTCAAAGCAGATGGACTTATATATTTAATTTTTCTTTCAGGAAAAAATTGATAAGAAAAGATGATATCAATAGCATTCTCTGCTAATAAACGATATTGGGTTTCCTTGTTTGTTAAATCCGTTCTGGTTTTTTCAAAGTATACCATTAGTGTACCGATTGCAATAGCAAAGCGTAATATTCCGCCAATGGCATAACCCCAGGGGGCAAACCATAAGATACTAATTGTAAAAGGCATAGAAAAATTGAGAAGGCTCCAAAGGATGTAAGCATAACCAGTAATTAAACAACCAATTCCCTTTAATTGTAAATGCTGTATAAAAGTTATGCCAGTCCATATACCTATAAAGCAGCAGATAAAAATAGGGAGCATTAATTTATAGACCAAGGATGAAAATAAGAAGCACAATATAGTACTTACTATAGAGACGAGAGCTGCACCATATAACCACCACTTACTAAAGGGTTTGTTCATAAAGCTGTGAGTACCCCATACAAACATTAGAACGCTAATAATTATTAGTATTTGATATATAAACATGCCCAGGGCGGACTGCTTCCAAGGGAGTATCCCTGAATCAAAAATTACATATCGTGAAAGAAGGATGATCCAGCTTATTGACCATATTCCCATGTAGCGTTCACGATATAATAGATATAAATAAATGTAAATAAAAACGATCGCAATGGTTCCAATTGATGAAGCCAATACTGATAAACGAACAATATCCATAAGTACTCCTATGATGGTTAATTTGACGCATACAAGCTATTCGTTCTACAAAAAGTATAAAACTTCCTTCTTACTTAGCGATTTAACATTTTAATTAATAAAAAATATAGAGATTGACAATCTATGCTAAAAATTAATTGCCTCTAAGTCAAAGATATTTAGTGTTTATTTAAATCTTTATAAAATTTGAATACCATTAATGGGAGGTATTATTTTACCAATCACGAATGTTTCTAGTGTTTGGTGGTAGAGGAATTTATTAGCAGACAAGAATCTGTTAATGTATTACAGAAAATATGTTGCTAGCTAGGACAGATAAATAGAGCTATGATTTATAAAGAGATGTTCTCAAAAAAATGATGATGCACATTTAAAAATGTTTTGAAGAAGAAATAGGAAAGTCATAGTTTATGGTTCTTAATTAGATTCTCTTAACTTGTACAAATAAAGTTGCTTCTAAAAAATATACAGAAAATATAGGAGGAAGAACTTTGGATATAAGAAATTTAGAATGTTTTATGGAAGTTGCCCGTCATAAAAGTTTTAGTAAAGCGGCAGAGATGATGTATATTTCCCAGCCCTCCATTAGCAGGGCGATTAAAGAGTTGGAAAGCCAATTTGGTGTTGTTTTATTCTATCGTGATACGAAGTCTGTGGAGCTGACGGATGCAGGAGAAATCATTTTGCAGCAGCACAACAAATTGTATCATCTTTTCAAAATATCACTTCTCAGCTCGGAGACTTAAGGAAAATGCAATCAGGGAAAATCTATATTGGTTTACCTCAAATTACTGCGATTACGACTTTTTCGAAGATGATCCATTCCTTTAGGAAAGAGTATCCTAATATTCATATTCAATTGTACGAGTTTGGTCCTAAGAAGGTAGAGGCGTCAATTCAAGACGGTCTTTTAGATATTGGTATATTTACACCTGCTGAAGATAATGAAATCTACGAAAAGATTTGGTTTGAGGAAGACCCTCTTGAAGTCGTTATGCACCCAACAAATAGGCTGGCCCAATATGAGGTTATGGATTATCATAAACTGATTGATGAACACTTTATTTTATACAATAACGAGTATCATTTACACGACATGATCATCAATGCATGTAAACAAGCTGGATTTCAGCCCAAGGTTATTTTGGAAACTTCACAACGCGAGTGGATGATGCAAATGGTAATGGACAATCTCGGTATTGCATTGCTGCCGAGCAAAATATGTAGAAGTTTGGATGCTAAGATCATTGCCTCTCGACCGTTTTCAGATCCTAAGCCATGGCTGCGATTGGCTTTAGTTTGGAAAAAGGGAAGATATTTATCCTTTGCTGCTCGTGAGTTCATACTATTTGCTAAAAAGCACTATGACTGTAGTTGAATTTTAAATACACTAGATCCATAATGTGAATACATTGGTGAGTTGATAAATATAGCTGCAAGGGATAAAATAGTATTTACAGATATACAAAGAAGTAATGGGTTTGTTATACATCTGTAGGATTTAGATAAAGGAGAAGAACAAATTAATGAAAATTGATGTTATACTTTTACCAAAAGAGACTGCTGCTCTGGATCTTTCTGATAGTGTTTGTATCGTTTTAGATATATTCCGTGCAACGACCACGATTGTCACTGCTCTTGCGAATGGGTGCAAAGCGATTACTCCCGCCTTATCCATTGAGGATGCACAGAAACTGGCTAGTCAAATAGGGGCAGTATTGTTTGCCGGTGAGCGGCAGTCGATAAAGATTGAGGGGTATGAGTTTGGAAACTCGCCTTTTGAATTTTGTAAGGAGAAAGTAACGGGTAGAAATATTGTCATGACAACTACGAATGGTACGATTGCCATAAAGGCAGCAGAAAAGGCATATCGTACATTCATCGGATCATTTGTGAATGCGAAAGCTGTTTGTAGGCAGGCAAAACAACATGGCAAAGATCTTGTAATTGTATGTGCTGGAACAGATGGGCTTTTTTCACTGGAAGACACCCTCTGCGCAGGATTGTTAGTTCAACTGCTTAAAGCGGAATGTGAAGTTACATTGAGTGACTCGGCTCTTGCAGCCTTACTGTTATATGCTCAAGCCAAGGATACGCTAGTTGAGACTGCTGTCCAAAGTCGAAATGGCAAACGATTATACGACTTGCGTCGTATGGATGATGTAGAATATTGTCTTAGCGCAGATTTGTTTACGATTGTACCTCAATATATAGCGGGAAAGATTGTGCTGGAAAATAAATAATAACAAAGTTGGTGTAATGACCAGTGAACAAGCAAGTAGTACTTGTCTTTAGTGCAATCATACTATTTAGTGGTTTCTTGCTCAGGGCTTCTGCAGTTGAAGCAGCTCCTGTGCCCCAATGGCAAGAAATCACAATGCAGCAAGATGTGGTTGTATTGGTAGAGAAAGCTGCTAATGCAATGACCGTATTTTATCAAGGGAATCCTGTGAAAAGGTTCTTATGCGTATCAGGTGTAAATACACAAGGTGACAAACAGAGGCAAGGGGATAATCGTACACCGGAAGGAACGTTTTTTATCACGGACAAAGAACTGTTACAGGATGACCCCTACCTGGGGCGTAAGTGGATTGGTTTAAGTTATCCTGACCCAGTCCATGCTCAAAAAGGAATGGAGCAGAATTTGATTAGTGTAAGCCAGTATCAGGAGATTATCTTGGCGAATGAGCAAAAGGTGCAGCCGCCTCAAGATACTGCACTTGGAGGATGGATCGGAATTCATGGGGACGAGATGATTTAACAGAAAAGAAGATCAATTGGACCGAAGGTTGCCTGGCATTGCAGGATGATGATTTAACGGAACTGTATAGAATGGTTCAGTATGGAACAACTGTGATTATTGTTGCTTAAGCAGCAGGGCTGATAGAGAGCAAGTCTTTTAAGAGTCGTTATTACTATACGATTCTTATTTTTTTGCAGATTTTTAAGGAGAAGCTCAAAACAAGGGATTCAACGTGTTGGAAGTATATGGGAAAATGATGACTGTTAAATATTTCTACAAGGAAAGGAATTTATTTATGACGAATAGATATGTTATGTCTAGTCTGCCGTGCAGAATCTTTTACACTATAAAAAGATTACAGTATCGTATGGACATTGAAGACGTTACTACCTGCAGTAAGAATGTGTTACCGAATCAGATCTGATTGGTATTACATAGTATCGGTGCTGCCCGAAAGGAGAAATTAAATGAGAATCTTGATGATGGTTGCGCTGTTACTTAGTTACTTTCAAGCCGTTGTTTGGGCTTCGCCTGAAATTCGTATTAACATTCCTGAGCTGATGCTAAGGGTATACGATAATGGCAAGTTGGTCAAAGAATATCCTGTTGCCCTGGGGACCTCTTATGAAAAGACCCCTGTGGGTAATTATAAGATATCTTACAAAGAACAAAATCCTACATGGATTCCTGGTTCTGGTTTTTCCGATAAGACCCCAGTGCCTCCAGGACCAGATAATCCTCTGGGCAGCCGATGGATGGAATTTAGCCCTGGTTATGGAATTCATGGTACCAATAAAGATTGGGATATCCAATATCCTGTTTCTGGTGGGTGTATCCGCATGCACAATACTGACGTTGAAGAATTATATGAATTGGTAGATGTGGAGACACCTGTAACGGTTACTTACCAGACCTTGATTCTAAAAGAACGCAATAAGTCCATTTATCTTACCGTTTTACCTGATATCTATCATAATAATGACGCCAGCAAAGCAAAAGTTTCAGAACTATTTAAGCCTTACGCTAAAAAGTATAAACTCCTTACTAATTGGGATTTGCCCAATGATCAAGTGCGTCATGAAATCAAAATCGGGGAGCGAGGTAAAGGCTAGTCGAACATTGTAATTGTTCTTCTTCTTAGCGCAGCCATTCGGTGACTTCTGTCCATGATTTTCGAGGACGTGGATAGGGAGATTGATTAGGATAACCGATAGCTACCGCTGCTATAAGTTCATCATTATATTCTAACCAAGAACATATCTCACCTTCTGAATAAAAAATATCACAGATCCAAAGCGTTCCTAGCCCCAAATCCTGTGCAGCTAAGATTATGGTTTGAATGGCGGCCCCAATGGATTGGGTATCTGTTAATAAACGATAGTGATTATAATCCTTTTCAAAATTAGAGAAGGCATTAAACACTAAAATTACTGATGACGCTTGTTGAATGGCACTTATACTTGTCTCACAACTGCCAATATCCAAGCCTTGCTGTTTTCGGGAATGAATTTTGTCAGTCATGATGGTAACTAACATATCTTTCTTTTGACGTTCTAAGATAACAAACCTCCATGGCTGACGATTTTTCCCTGAAGGAGCTTTGATAGCCAGTTCTAATAATTCTTCGATCATTTCTCGTGGAACTGGTCGGTCCTGATACGATCGAATACTTCTTCTATCCAAGATTGCTTGTTTGATATCCACAAAATCCCTCCATGGTTTTAATGTGCTTTTCATTTTTATATTGTCATCATATATACTTTGCAAAAAAAGATCAATTGAAAAGAATAAGAAAGAGGAATCATGGTGAAAGTACCAATATTGAGATACCAATTAAATTTGAGCCAAAATAGAAGCAATATAACTAAAATAGCAGGATACTCCTAGAATAAGCCTTTTGGCTCTCTTTGTAGGTATTTTTGTTTTTTTGTAAAAGAGCATATAATGTAAAATGGTATGATCGAAAAGGAAGAGGCATATTGTAGAGGATGACAGTATGCCAAAATGATAAGGGGTGGTTTTTTGACTGGAAAATACATACTGGCGCTTGATGCAGGGACAACCAGCAGCAGGGCTATTATTTTTGATCAAAACTCGAATATAATTGCTGTGGCACAAAAAGAATTTTCGCAGATTTTTCCAAAAGTAGGCTGGGTTGAGCATGATGCAGATGAAATTTGGAGTACCCAAATGG
This sequence comes from Pelosinus fermentans DSM 17108, assembly GCF_000271485.2. Classification (NCBI taxonomy): domain Bacteria; kingdom Bacillati; phylum Bacillota; class Negativicutes; order Selenomonadales; family Sporomusaceae; genus Pelosinus; species Pelosinus fermentans. The sequence goes on along the minus strand of NZ_AKVN02000001.1, from coordinate 3,539,862 downwards.
ATGCGATAAAACAGGTTTTGGAAAAGGCGGGTCTTAATGCTTCTGATCTTTCCGCTATTGGTATCACGAATCAACGAGAGACTGCAGTAGTCTGGGAGAAAAAAACAGGCAGGCCGATCTATAATGCTATTGTTTGGCAATCCCGTCAGACGGTAGACATTTGCACTGAATTAAAAGCAAAAGGATTAGAACCGGAATTTCAGCAAAAGACAGGTTTAGTGATTGATGCTTACTTTTCCGGAACAAAAGTAAAATGGATTTTAGATCATGTGGAAGGTGCTCGCGAAAAAGCAGAAAAAGGTGAATTATTATTTGGGACCATTGATACCTGGCTCATCTGGAAATTAACAGATGGGAGAATACATGTTACCGATTATTCCAATGCGTCTCGTACCTTAATGTACAATATTCGTGAATTGAAATGGGATGAAAAACTGCTGGAATATCTAACCGTACCTGTATGCATGCTTCCAGAGGTCAAGTCTTCCAGCGAAGTATACGGAAAAACAGATCCCAACATCTTCGGAAATGCCGTACCGATTGCAGGTGCTGCAGGAGATAAACAGGCGGCGTTATTTGGTCAAACTTGTTTTAACCCTGGAATGGCGAAGAATACCTATAGCACAGGCTGTTTTTTATTGATGAACACAGGCACAAAATTAGTTGAATCTAAAAATGGTTTATTGACGACCATTGCCTGGGGTCTTGACGGCACTGTAACCTACGCGTTAGAAGGCAGTGTTTTTGTTGCCGGGTCCGCCATTGAATGGCTGCGTGATGATTTGAAAATATTAGAAGCTGCTCCTGATTCTGAATATTATGCTCAAAAAGTAAAAGATACAGCTGGTGTATATGTAGTACCTGCTTTTGCTGGGCTTGGTGCACCATATTGGGATATGAAAGCATGTGGCGCAATTTTAGGGCTGACTCGCGGAACGAGTAAATCTCACGTTGTTCGTGCAACATTAAACTCGATATCCTATCAAACTAAAGATGTATTGAGTGCCATGGAAGCCGATTCAGGTATTCGATTGCAAACGCTAAAAGTCGATGGAAGTGCTGCTCTGAACAACTTGCTAATGCAATTCCAGGCCGATATTTTGGGCGTTTGTGTTGATCGTCCTAAAATAACAGAGACTACAGCTCTTGGTGCAGCATATCTTGCTGGTTTGGCTGTTGGCATATGGAAAACAAAAGAAGAACTTATAGAAACCTGGCAGCTTGATACTCGCTTCGAGCCTAGGATGGATGCTGCACAAAGTACAGCATTATATAAAGGTTGGCAAAAAGCTGTTAAACGTGCTATGGATTGGGTCGATTAAAGCCAAGGAGCACTTAAGAAACCTCAAGTCATGTACCCTTACTAATTTAGTAAGGGTACATGGATTTCGATTAGATAGATTAAAGGTTAAGATAAGAATTAGAAAAGAAGAAGACGCTGGGCAGACTTAAGAAACTAGCTATAAAAAAAGCCCTTTCGGGCTATAAATCTATGTTATGAGGCAAGCTGTAACCCAACTACGCCAACTAGAATCAAACTTAAGAATATAAATTGCAGGATATTCATCTTTTCTTTAAATCGCAGAATACCAACAATTGCAATTCCAATGGTGCCAATGCCAGACCATGCAGCATATGCGATACCGATTGCAATTTCCTGCATTGCTTGCGACAAAAAATAAAAGCTAGCCATAAATCCAACACCCATCACAGCAATGGGTTTTTTATGTTTAAACCCATCAACATATTTCATGGCAACTACACTAATGACTTCTTCCAATCCAGCTAATAAAATATAAATCCAAGCCATTATTCTCGCTCCTCCTTAGTGGTCAATTTTAGGCCAATGATTCCAATAAGTAAGAGAATTAAGAATGCGACTTGCTGCTTGGAAGTTGCTTCTCCAAGAATCGTTATGCTAACGATATAGGTTCCTACCGTACCAATACCAACGAAAACAGCATAAGCAATGCCAATAGGAATGAATTTATAAGCTTTAATCAGCAGCAAGAAGCTTGCGACAATTAAAATGAAAATCAGTATCCACATCATTACCGAGTCGGCATCTTTCAACATTGATGCCCATAGAATTTCTAATATTGCTGCCGCGAAGACAAGAATTCAGCCCATAATAACACATCCTTAAAAAATTTTAGTCTAAAAATCATCCCCAAAAATCGACGGGGATAACTCAACTGAATTAGTCTTATTTCAACAATGAATGATCGTCAGTCATTTTGCTGTAAAAATCATCTATGCTCTAAAGCATGATGAATGAAAGTAAATAAATCTTGTTGATGTTCAGGAAGGGGTTTATCTAGCTTATTAAATAAATAGATTTGTTCAGCAGAGCTTTCAATCAAGCCAATCACCATCCTAGCCGCAACCAGAGGATCTACATCCTGGCGAATGGCTTTTTGCTCAATACCTTTAGCAATAATTTCCGCGAGCCAAGAATAGTAAGGATTGTATATACGATCCCACTCACTAAGGGTATTATCAATCGCTAAACCAGAATAACAAAGTGATAGTACTTCTTTATATGAATTAGTAACTTGAAATGTTACTGTAATCATTTTATGAAAAAAGCTCCAAATGTCATCTGAGAGTACTTGCTCTTTTTTTATTTTATGCAGCATAGTCTGCAAAAGATCATTTGCGATTGCAGGGATCAAAGCATTTTTTGAGGAAAAATATAAATAAAATGTTCCTTGTGCCATACCAGCTCTTTTAACAATGTCAGAAATAGTAGCTTTTTCTAAGCCTTTTTCAGCAAGCACTTCCTTAGCAGCAGATAGTAAACGACTTTTTTTATCATCCAATTCTTTCACGACTCTCTCCTTACGATATATGACTGACTGTCATTCATTATAACTTATTTCTCAAATATTGTCAATTTTGTCTGAACAGGCGATTCTCTATTTTTAGAAAATGGATATTATCAAGTTTTTTCATATAACTTACTTTACAATGTTAGAGAAGTGCAGGAATTATTAAAATTTATATTGACAGCTGGGCATGATTTGATAGATAATAAAAACATACCGACTGGTAGGTACGTTTCGAGGGGGAGAAATTTTGACGAAAGACAATATAATAGTAGCTGCTTTACGATTATTTTTATTACGTGGATACAGGAATGTGTCTCTCATGGATGTAGCAAATGAAATTGGCATTACTAAAGGTGGAATATACCATTACTTTGGAAGCAAAGAAGAATTATTTCGCGCAAGTATTGGTTATCTATTTGACTATTTCGGAGGAAGATATACCGAATTTTTAAGCAAAGAAAAAACATTCCGAGGAACCTTGAACCTTTTGCTAAGCGGAGAACAAGACGCTTATATGGAAGGATTGCTCAATATTAAGCCAGGGGATTATCGTGCTAATAATGCAAGTCTTGCATTAGAGATCATGCACAATTTTCCTGAAATCCAAGAACAAATTGATCAGGGGCAGCTGAGATTGCGTAATATAATAAAAGAAAAATTACAGGCAGCTCAAGAAACAGGCGAAACCAGAGGAGACTTAGATGCTAAGGTCGTAGCGACCATTGTACTTTCTGTTTCCAGCGGGCTGAATGTTTTAGGTAAGAATATAATTAACCCAGATATGCACCAGCAGATGATAGACAGTCTTTGGCAGCTTATTGGGGTGAACGATGTAAAGGAATGAATGAGTTCCTTTACCCTACACATACCGACCAGTCGGTATGTGTAGGCGCTAGAGTATTTACTTAGACTTAAATATGATATTGATTTAGGAGGATATGCTTGATGAAGGGCTTCAAACTAAAATATTGGATAGTACCAGTTGTGATATTTATTGGATTAGTTGTTGTATTCCGCAGTGGTGCATTTTCCAGCGAGAAGACTCAATTGCAAACCAATACGACTGGAGTAAATGTAAAAATTGCAGAAGCACAATATATAGACACTATCCCCAAATTAATGCTGAATGGATCAATTGAGGGGAAAACTGCAGCGGCGATTAGTGCTAAGCTAGCGGGACGTATTGAAGAAGTCATGGTACAAGAAGGGCAGCAGGTGCAAGCTGGCGATCCTTTAGCCAGATTAGAAAGTATTGAATTAGCAAATTCCGTGCGGACGGCACAGGATGCTGTAAGTAAAGCGCAAGTTAATTATGAAATGGCAGTGAAAGATTATAATCGTTATCAGACTTTGTTTGATCAAGGGGCTACATCTCAACAAACATTAGATAATGCTGAGGGGAAGAAAAGAATTGCGCAAGCAGACTTGTCTAGTGCAGTGAGCAGCAAAAGTAATGCTGAGCAGCAGTATGGCTATGGTGTCATTACAGCACCAGTAGATGGTGTGGTTGCTAATGTAACTGTCACTGTCGGTCAGGTTGTTTCACCTGGTGCCGAGCTGATGAATGTTCAAGATATTAGTCAAGTATATGCGGTTGTCAATGTTGAACAAAAAGATTTAGGTTTGATTAAACAGGGGCAGCCAGCAGAAGTCACTGTTGATACTTATGCCGGCAAAGTATTTTCCGGTACTGTTGAAATGATTAACCCTGAGGCTGGTTCTACCAATCGAATGTTCCGTACAAAGGTAAAGATCAATAATGAAGATGGCTCTTTGAAAAGCGGTATGTTCAGCAAAATACAGCTCGCTACTGGTGATGCTGCGCAAATTTTGACAATACCACAAGCCGCTATCATTCAAAAACAAGGTATTTATTACGTCTTTGTCGTTGAAAATGATAAAGTCATCCGTCATCAAGTTGAAGTTGGCGCAACTTCAGGCGATAGTATTGAGATTAAATCTGGACTACAGCCAGGTGATAAGTTAGCCGTAAGTAATGTGAGCCAACTTAAAGATGGTGACGTAGTTCAAATTGTAGAGTAGAGGAGTTAGCTATGATACTGACAGATATAAGCTTAAAACGTCCAGTCTTCGCAACAGTAACGATTCTGGCACTTGTCGTTTTAGGATTATTTAGCTATATTTCTCTGAATGTAGATGAATATCCAAACGTTGAAATTCCGGTTGTAGCTGTTACAGTAACTTATCCAGGAGCTTCTCCGGAGCAGGTTGAATCAAAAATTACCCAAAAGGTGGAAGAAACTGTAAGCGTTGTGCCTGGGATAGAACATGTAACGTCTACGGTAAAAGAAGGGGTTTCTACAACCGTTATCCAATTTACCATTGAAACTTCAGCAGCAACTGCTGCTCAGGATGTTCGTGATAAAGTTGGCAGAATGCAAGGTGTATTGCCAGATGAGGCAGATGATCCTATTGTTACAAGGTTCGATCCATCGGATACAGCTGTTGCTTCCATTGCAGTCACAGGTAGCCTCAGCCCAAGGGAATTAACCATTGTTGCTGATGATATCGTTGTTAAACGATTAGAAGCAATCAATGGGGTTGCAGCGGTAAATGTACAGGGTGGGGTGGATCGTGAAATCAAAATTAATATGGATAGTAATAAAGTTGCTGCCTATAATCTGAGTGTTTCAGAAGTAATGAACAGTATACGCAGTGAAAATATGGATACCCCTGGAGGTAAGGTAACGGATGGCAAACGGGAAACTAGTTTACGATCAGTAGGTAATCTTACTTCTCCCAATCAGTTGTTAGATCTCCCTATTGCTCAAAGAAACGGAGTACAACTGTATGTCAAAAATATTGCTACGGTAGAAGATTCAACAAAAGATGTTACTGCTGTTACAAAACTCAATGATAAAACCTCTATTGGCTTGGATATTATGAAACAGTCAGGTAGTAACACCGTACAAGTTGTGGAAAACGCCAAGAAAGAACTAGAGAATATCAAAAAAGATTTACCAGCCGGCGTTGAATTGGTATTGGTACGGGATAATTCCAAAAATATTAATGAATCCATTCATGATGTATTGTTTAATTTAGTTATCGGCGGTTTATTGGCTGTTGCCATAGTATTCTTGTTCTTAGGTAATTGGCGCAGCACAATGATTGCGGCGATTGCTATTCCGACTTCTATTATTACCTCTTTTCTAGCAATGAAAATGTTAGACTTTACGTTAAATACGATGTCCTTATTAGCCTTGTCCCTAGCAGTCGGCTTGTTAATTGATGATGCGATCGTTGTCATCGAGAATATAGTCCGTCATCTTGAGATGGGTAAGGACAAATTTAAAGCCGCTTCTGAAGGAACTGCGGAGATTGGTTTGGCTGTTACCGCAACAACTCTTACTTTAGTTGCTGTATTCTTGCCAGTCGGTATGATGACTGGTATCATAGGACAATTTTTTAAACAATTTGGTATAACGGTGGCGGTCAGTGTTTTGGTTTCCCTATTTGTTGCATTTACATTGACTCCTATGTTGTCGGCCAAATACTTATCCGGTGAACATAAGAAATCTACCAGTAAATTAGGAGAAAAATGGAATAAATGGAACGAAAAATTTGAATATTGGACAGGGCGCTATGGCGAATTTTTAAGATATGCGTTAGGACATCGCAAGAAAATTATGGTACTTGCCGGTGCATTATTTGTGGGCAGCTTAATGCTGATACCTTTCCTTGGTTCGACCTTTGTTCCGGATTCCGACGCTGGTGAAATTACAGTGTCTGCAAGTGTTGATCCAGGTAAGAGCCCTCAAGCTGTCGGGGAAATTGCCGACAATATGGTACAAATTATCCGCACCATACCAGAGGTAACGTTAACTTACAGTACTGCCGATATAAACAACATTAACATTTTGACGAAGTTAACGGAGAAAAGTGAACGTAAGGTGAGTGACAATCAAATTGTAACTGTGCTTCGTGAAAAATTAAGCGGTATTGCGGGAGTACAAGTCAGTGTTTCAAAAAAATCAGGTATGTCCAACGGTAAACCAGTCTCCCTTGTTATCCAGGGAACATCCTTGGATACATTAGCAGACATTGCAGAACAAGTAGAGCAAATTGTAGCAAGCACTCATGGTGCAATTGATGTTACTTCTAGCTATGAAGCTGGAAAACCTGATGCGCAAATCGTAGTAGACCATGATAAGGCTTCTGATCTTGGTGTGTCTACTTCCAATATTGCGACTACTCTTCAAACTATGTTTAACGGAACAGTGGTAACACAGTACCGAGATGAAGATGATTCGTACGACGTGAGGCTTATTTTAGCACATAGTGACCGTACGAGTTTAGCAGATATAAACAATATCTATGCAGCAAGCTCGAATCGAGATAAAAATGGGCAGGCGATTATGGTTCCTCTGTCACAGGTAACTAAGATGGTATATGCCACAAGTCCGACCCAAATCAAGCGATATGACCGTCAGGGACAAATTACTATTTCCGCAAATTTAAGTGGAGTCTCTCTTGGGGATTTCAACACAGCGCTAGACAAAAGGTTAGCAGAGGTTAAATTGCCAGAAGGCTACAAGTTTGTAACTACCGGACAATCACAGCAGATGGCAGATGCCTTTAGCGGTATTTTAATGGCATTGGCTGCTGCGGTGCTCTTCATCTTTTTTGTACTTGCCGCTCAATTTGAAAGCTATATTGAGCCTTTCGCTATTATGCTGGCTTTACCGCTGGCAATCATTGGTGCAATATTGGGTCTCCTAATTGCTGGCAGTATGCTTAGCATGATGTCTCTCATTGGGATTATTATGTTGATGGGTCTCGTAACCAAAAATGCGATTTTGCTGATTGACTTTGCCAAACAACGTATGGGAGAAGGAATCGAACGAAATCAGGCATTAGTAGAAGCGGCTGTAGTTCGGATGCGTCCGATTCTGATGACAACTGCAGCAATGATTTTTGGGATGCTTCCACTAGCATTAGGAATTGGACCAGGAGCTGAAGCACGTGCTCCTATGGCTCATGCGATTATTGGCGGTTTGGTTACCTCAACTATTTTGACCTTAGTGGTTGTACCAGTTGTATATTCATTATTGGATGATTTTATGAAAAGAAGAGTAAAGGTAGATGTTACAATTCCACCATTGGAAAAAGTAACAAAAGAAGAACCGATTTGAATAATAGAAATGGACAACAAAAGTGTCCTATTGACGCCGATTTAAGAGGTCTGCTATAATGAAAGCAGCAAAATTCATAAACTAGTACCTTGCGTCAGTATTCACTGATTTTGTGCTGATAAGTTACTGGGGGCGATGGGGTTCGCCATTAAATCTGCTGATGCAGTAATGACTCCTACCAACATATTGGTAGGAGTCTATTTTTTTGTAAATAAACGCAGAGAAAGATCCTTTTTAATTTTTGCTGGAGGTCGTGGATAAAAGTATAATGCGTAAAGGATGAGGTGGTGATAAGAATGTTGAGAATCATAGCGGTGGCCGTTGGAGGAAGTATTGGAGCGACAGCTCGGTATTTAGTTTCCCTATGGGCTTCTGAGCGGTTTGGAGCTGATTTTCCTTATGGAACACTTATTGTAAATGTGGCAGGGTGTTTTATTATCGGCATATTTATGACGCTGACGACAGAACGTTTCATTGTAAATCCCTATTGGCGGCTACTGGTTACCGTTGGTTTTGTTGGTGGTTTAACTACGTTTTCATCTTTTAGTTACGAAACCTTTCGTGTACTGGAGGACTCTAATGTGATAATAGCGTTATATAATATAGGGCTTAATCTTCTGCTTGGATTTGCAGCTACATGGATCGGAATTGGCGTTGCAAGACTTGTTTGATACGATATCTTATATAGTTACAGCTGTGCTAACAGCTGTAGTTTGGGTAATGGGGATGAGCGGGGGAAGATTTGCAATGAAATCTTTGGCGATTTGGGCAATATCCTGAGGAAGTCCTATATCGGGATAATTGTTTATCGTATACGATTGCAATGCTTTTAACGTCTCTGGTGTAATAACAAGTACAGGTGCTGTGGCGACAGTTGGAACCGCAGATGTAGGAGTAAGAGGAGGAGTGGGAGCTGTAGGAATGATTTCATTGGAAACAACTACATTCATAGCGTTACCTGGGTTCATAAGGATGGGAAGATTTGAGAAAATGAAAAACTCTAAGGTATCTTGAAAATCAGATTTTAAAACCAAGATAACACTTCCCTTACATTAAGCATTCTAGTACCTCATCTGCGTTAAAACTATAGATAATTTAGCGAGGATTTTTTTTGATCTGCAAGGCGGAGACAACGAAGCAGTACGGAAAAAGACTGCTAAAGCAGCAGCGTTTTTAATGCAGATGAAGTACTAGGCTGTTTATAGTATGAACGAACGGTAAATATGGTACATAGCAGACCGCTTCAATTGGGAGGTTCTATTATTTTTTTGGTAAAGCGAAAGGAAATTGAAGAAAAATGTCGAAAAACATAGAAGAAAATACCATAATGAGCAAACCAACCTAAAGGTGGGGACGCAAAGCCATGGGTCTAAGGATGTTACATCTATGATTGCCAGGTTGCATCGTTTGTTGATTATGATGTAACTTGGCAATCTTTTATATTGAGGCACTTATTTCAGTATTTTATTTATTGGAATGTTAGGAGAGAGGAGAGGGCGTATATATGAAATTAAAAATGAAATTTTTAATGATGATGGCGATTACGAGTCTGGTCTTATTAGTAGCTACGACGATGGGGTATTTTTATGCGAAAAGTCAGGTAGAGGAAAATATTAAGAATGAAATGTTCTCAGTTGCCAATACCTATTCAACTCAATTAGACGGCTGGTTATTGGCGAAGGCGCAAACCGCAGTGACAACAAGTGAGAATATTCGAGTTGTGTTAGGTGATAGGGAAATCCCGGTTTCTTTTGTACAAAACTACAAAGCAGATCCTAGTTTACTGGATCTATATGCCGGATTAGAAGATGGTAAAATGATTGATGGTTCAGGAACGACACTGCCTGAAGGGTATGATCCCCGTAAACGTGGGTGGTATCAGCAGACAAAAGAAAAAAATAAACTCGTCTTTACGGATGCATATGTTGATGCATTTACCAAAAAATATATTGTGTCCGCAGGGGTACCATTAAAAAGTGAGGCAGGAAATTTTCGCGGTGTTGTTGGCATTGATATAGCCCTAGATTTGCTGAGTGAAAAGATTAAAGACGTTAAGGTAAATGGAAAAGGGTATGGCACCATTATTGATCAGCAGGGGATTATTTTAGCTCATCCGGATGCTGTCCAAGTTTCAAAGAACATTCATGAAGATCCTGTATTGCAAAAATTTGCAAAAGAAATGCTGGCCCAGGATAAAGGTATGCAAACCTATGAGGCAAACGGAGCAGAGAAGTTAATGATTTATACCAAGATTCCTGCTACTGGCTGGACAATGGGGATCACCGTTGACGTAAAAGATGTATATGGTCAGGTCACGGCTTTAGGATATCAATTTGGACTAACTGCTTTGCTTGGCATCTTATTGTCAGCGACTGCTTCTTGGAGATTGTCGAGCGGAATTACCAAAAATGTTGCAATCTTATCTCAATCTGCACAACGTATGGCTGGAGGAGATCTTTCGGAACAAAACCTTACGATTCAGACAAATGATGAGATTGGCCAACTTGCTGCAGATTTTTCTACTATGGCAGAAAATCTGCGTAATCTAATTAGGGCGATCGCTCAAACAGCAGAACATGTAGCTGCTTCATCAGAAGAACTTACAGCCAGCGCGGAACAATCTGCCCATGCATCTACTCAAGTGGCTGCTTCAATTACGGAGGTAGCACAGGGGGCAGAATTGCAGCTGCAAGCAATCAATGGAACTTCTGCGGCTGTAGAGGATATGTCGGCTAGTATACAGTCTGTTGTCACAAATGCTGCAACCGTTAATTTGACTTCAGAAGAGGCCGCAGCGGCTGCAGGTCAGGGAAGTAAGGCTGTTTTCAATGCTGTAAATCAAATGAATATTATTGAAAAGACAATTTCAGGATCTGCAGGAGTCGTAGCCAAGTTAGGGGAACGATCAAAAGAAATTGGACAAATTGTAGATACCATTTCAGGAATTGCAGGGCAAACCAACTTGCTGGCCTTAAATGCGGCTATTGAGGCGGCACGTGCAGGTGAACAAGGACGCGGATTTGCTGTTGTAGCAGAAGAAGTGCGGAAATTAGCAGAACAATCCCAGCAGGCGGCTAAACAAATTGCGGATATGATTAATGAAATTCAAGCAGATACAGATGAAGCTGTAGTAACAATGAAGGATGGTACAAGAGAAGTTGAGATTGGCAATGAAGTTGTAAGCGCTGCAGGTGCAGCTTTTAAACAGATTGAATTGCTTATTGGTCAGGTAGCCAGTCAAGTATATCAGATAACCGATTCCATCGGACAAATGAAGACTGGCAGTCAAAGAATTGTTACTGCTGTACAGGATATTGAAAGTATTATGAAAAATACTTCCGGCGAAACACAAAGCATCTCAGCAGCGACAGAAGAACAGTCCGCATCCATGCAGGAAATCGCTTCTTCCAGTCATGCATTAGCTAACATGGCAGGAGAATTGCAACAAGAAATAAGAAAGTTCTCCATATAAGATTTTATAAAAAACTAGAGCACCAGAGGGATATTTAGATTCTGTGAGAATCTAAATATCCCATTTTTATAGTGCAGAATCAATAGTTTTAGAAGATGAAAGTAACAATAATTATCGAATATATACTGTATACAATCGATAATATTATTTACTGTATTGGCAGGGAAGCGTATAATAAAGAAAAGATTTTCGAAAATCGAAATTAAATTTGTTACATGTTATAATAATGCTATGAAAAATAATAATTATAAAACGAATACAATCTCACACCGCAGTATACCTACTGCTATTACAGAAGCTCTTCGTGAAAGAATTTTAAATGGTGATCTGCAGGGGGGAATACAGTTAAAACAAGAAGAATTAGCTCTGCAGTTCAATGTAAGCATGAGTGCCCTGCGAGAAGCATTAAAAAATTTGGAAGCGGAGGATTTAGTAAAATTCTATCCTAACAGAGGGGCTATTGTGAGTGAACTGAGCGCAGAGGAAGCAAGAGAAATATTTGATATTCGTCAATTTCTTGAAATCGGTGCATTAGAGTTATCGGTTCCTCAGTTGACCACAATTGACTTAGAAGAAGCAGCGATAGTTTTAAAGCAGCTAGAGAATGAGAGGAATAGCAGTCAATGGGGCGAGTTAAATAAACAGTTTCATGAAATTTTATATCGGCAGGCAAGACGGCCCCGCTTACTGAAACTAATTCAAGTCATGCATAACAATGTTGAGCGCTATATGCGCTTGTATCTTGTATCAATGAATTATCAGCTCACATCTCAAAAACAGCATTGGGATTTACTTAATGCTTGTAAGAACAAGGATGCTAAATTAGCTAAGAAAATACTAAAGAAGCATATGGCTGATGCCAGTGAGCGTTTATCGGAGTTTCTATCCTAACTATTTTTTGATAGGAGGCAGCAAAATGTCCAGTCACAGAATTGAAAAGTTTAAACAATCCTATATTCATTCTAAACCTTCGATCAGTATTCATCGGGCGGTTGCTTTTACTCAATCCCACAAGGAAACAGAGGGGCAATCGGTGATTATTCGAAGAGCAAAAGCATTTCATGCTGTATGCAGCAGTATTCCAATCACTATTTTTGATAATGAACTCATTATAGGATCAATTGGCGAATTTCAAAGATCAGGAATTGTCTGCCCGGAATATTCCTGGAAATGGGTTGAGCAGGAAATGGATTCTTTTAGTACTCGGAGCCAGGATCAATATCAGATTAACGAAGGAGACAAAGAGATCCTTCGAAGGGAGATCTTTCCTTACTGGCGGGGCAAATCACTGGAAGAAACATTCCTATTACGAATTAACGACGAAACAGCCAAACTTTTAATTGATACAGGTGTTATCGATAATGATTCTAAGTGGAGAAGTGCAGTTGGTGAAATTACTGCGGACTATCAAGATATTATTTTCAAAAAAGGTTTTGAGGAGCTAAAGAGGCATGCAATAAATTGTATACAAGAATTAGAGCCTACCACCAAAGAGGCACTGGAAAAAATTGATTTTTACAAGGCTGCTGTCTTAGTTTGTGACGGTATTATTACTTTTGCTCACCGCTATTCCGATAACGCATTGGAATTGGCAGAAGAGGAGAGGGATTCCAAACGGAAAAACGAACTTTTGGAAGTGGCACGGATCTGCAGAAAAGTTCCGCAGTATCCTCCTGAGACCTTCCATGAAGCAATTCAAATGGTTTGGTTTACACAGCTAGGTTCTATACTGTCAGAGAATTCATTAGCTCTCAATTTGGGCAGATTTGATCAATATATGTATCCTTTTTTTACTCATGACGTAAAAGCAGGGATTATTAATGAAGCGCAGGCACAAGAATTAATCGAATCCCTTTGGTTGAAACTTTCTGAATGGGTCTGGGCAATTTCAAGCAATACGGCTCAATTTTTTGCAGGCTACAATTCGTTTCAAAATTTAACCATTGGCGGAAGAACGAGAGATGGAAAAGATGCAACCAACGAACTTTCGTATATGTGCTTAAAAGCTACGGAAAATGTGAAAACCCACCAGCCTGGACTTAGTGTGCGCATTCATCCGGACAGTCCTGATGAATTTTTATTGGCGGTATGTGATCTTATTAGTGTCGGAACTGGATTTCCGGCAGTTCACAATGATCGGGTTGGTTCCCAGATGCTCTTGGCTGCAGGATTATCGCCGGAGGATGCACGGGACTGGAGTAATTGCGGCTGCGTAGTACCTCATTTTAGAAAAGTTGGCGAATGGACCTCAGCAGTTAATCTAAATTTAGCTGCTGCTGTTGAATATGCCCTAAACAGCGGAAAAAGCCGGATCACCGGCAAAGTGATGGGACTTCTGGAAAAAGATATTGCTGCGTTTAAGAGTTATGATGAGGTTAAAGAGGCTTTTTTGCGGCAGCTTTCTCATTTGATTAAGCATTCTGTCATCGGAACGGTAACCGCCCAGCAAATACACGCAGAAATGGTGCCTCGCCCCTATCTTTCTATGCTCGTAGATGGTTGTATGGATAAAGGTGTTGATTTGAGTAAAGGGGGAGCCAAATATAATGTTGGTCCAGTCATTACTGGAATCGGAGTGGCTGATGCTGCTAATTCTCTGATCGTTATCAAAAAGTTGATTTTTGAAGAAAAGAAATATACCTTAGAAGAGTTGGGTAAAGCACTGGCTGTCAACTGGAAGGGGTATGAAGAGATGAGAAAAGACGTACTGGCTTGTCCTAAGTATGGTAATGATGAAGATGAAGTTGACAGTATTGCTGTAGAAATTACTGATTTTTATAATAAAGAAATTAAATCCTATAAGGATTATTTTGGATCGCCATTTAACTCTGCATTCATGGGGATTTCCAATTACATCCCCGCAGGAAGTATTATTGGTGCAACCCCTGATGGCAGGAAATCCATGACTCCTTTAACAGAAGGGGTATCGCCGCATGCCGGCACGGATATTACCAGTCCAACGGCTGCGATGCGGTCTGCTGCTAAAATCAATCATGATGTACATTCCGGAGGTACTCTGCTGAATGTTAAATTTTCGCCAGATCTGTTAAAAACGCAGAGGAACAAAAAGAACCTTGCTTCTATCATTCGCGCTTATTTTTCTCTGGGTGCATTTCATGTTCAATTTAACGTTATTTCCACGGAAATATTACGAAAAGCACAAGAACAGCCAAATGATTATAAAGATTTGCTGGTTAGGGTGGCAGGTTATAGTACACAATTTGTTAATCTTTCCAGGGAAGCGCAAGATGCAATTATCGAAAGAACAACCTATGAAAGTCTATAGCGTGATCCTATGAAGGATAGTGATCAGATTGCTGGCAGTGTATTTCAAATTCAGCGATGGTCAGTTCACGATGGTGATGGAATTCGAAGTACTGTTTTTCTAAAAGGATGTCCTTTACGATGCAAATGGTGTGCTAATCCTGAATCCTGGAATATCAATCCTGAAATCTTATACTTTCGGGATCGATGTACAGGATGTGCACAATGTTCCTTGGCTTGTAATCATCAGGCAATTCCAATGGATGGGGGCATTCCTCTTTCTTTTGCCAGAGAGAAATGCTGCTGTTGTGGTGATTGCTGTGAAGTCTGCCCCAATGGCGCAAAGAAGATGATCGGATCATTAATGACAGTAGAGGAAGTCATCAAGATCCTTAAGCGAGACAGCATTTTCTATCGGGAATCGAAAGGGGGAGTTACCTTTTCTGGAGGAGAGCCATTTGCTCAAAGTGAGTTTTTGAGAGAACTGATTCTAGCTTGTAAAAGGCTTGCAATTGATACTGCGGTTGAAACCAGCGGATATTTTGAGTGGAAAGATGCAGAAGATAGTATTAAAGAATTAGATACTGTATTTATAGACATTAAACATATGGATGAAGAAGTTCATAAAAGGCTGACTGGCGTTAGTAATCGGAAAATCCTTGAGAATGTCCTTAGAATCTCTCAGAAACATCACGAGGTTATCATTCGTGTACCTTTAATCAGCGGGGTGAATGATGATCGAAAGAATATTGAACAAATGTGCCAATTTCTTCAGGAAAATACCAGGATTCTTGGTGTAGAGCTTCTTCCTTATCATTCGCTTGGGCATAGTAAGATGAATGCCTTAGATCGTGAGGGATGGGAAAGCTTCAGCACACCTGATGCAGAAAAAATGGAACAGGTAAAAAAAATCATAGCAGAATACAGCATTCAGAATATCGATTTTAAATGACTTTATTGTGCAGCTCATTACGAACCGTATATAAAAGTGCCTTCAGTTCAATACTGTAGGCACTTTTATTATAGTATCTATTTGGATGTATAAGTTTTATAGGTAGAAAAGATTTTATGAACCACAAAGGAGTGCACAAAAAATAAAACCCTTTGTGTCCTTTGCGTCTTTGTGGTTAGATTTCTTTTCTCTTTGTCATTATCAAGAAAAGCCCTTTAAAAAGGGTATAGAAAATGCGTGGAAAAAAATAATCGAACCGCAGAGACGCAGAGAACACAGAGAAAAGATAGATAGGGTTAAAAATTTCCTCAGCGCCCTCTGCGTCTCTGCGGTTAAATCGTTCTATTTGCTCTGTTTGTCATTATCAAAAAAGCTCCTTAAAAAAGTATCGGATGTCTTTTCTGACACTCCTATGATTTATTTCATGGCCGTTGCGAGCATAGCGAAGCAATCCCAATTCCTTCAGTCCGTATGCAATGACAAAAGGGTGTGCAGGGATTGAATAGAATTTGGAGTATATGGTAGTAGAGATGATGTCTTTTCTTTTAATGCAGCTGTTTTTTATACGATAAGTAGGATTGGGGAAATGTAGTATTAAAAGATGGCGTTACTTTTTGGGCATTTATAACGTTAGGATAGATAGGGAATGTTTTTTACTTAGGAGATGGTGATTGTTACGTGACCGATGAAAACAGATTAATTACAAAAGCAAAAGATGGAGATCGGGAAGCCCTAAATACATTGATTTTACATTATTGGCAGCCGGTCTATAGACTTATATATAGTAAGACCGGTAATGAGGATGATGCAAGGGACTTGACCCAGGAAACGTTTATGAAGGCATTTCGCTCATTACCTCGATATAAAATCCTTGATGTACCATTTAAAAGCTATCTGGCGAGAATTGCCATAAATTCAGTGACTGATTTTTGGCGTAAGAATGGGCGAGCACCTCAGATTGTTAACCTTACTGAATTTCAGGAAGCCATTATTGATAGCAGGGAGAATCCTGAAGAATATATTTTGCGTATGGAAGGACAAGAGCAGATTGTCAATTTAGTTGAAAGTTTGCCAGAGGAGCAGCGTCAGGCGATAAAATTACGAATTATTTTAGGATTATCCATTCATGATGCTGCCATGCAGATGAATAAGACGGAGTCAGCAATTAAGATGCTTCAGCAGCGAGCTTTGAAAAATTTACGAAAAATGTGTTTACGTGTCGGCATACTACAATGAGGAGGTGGAGCGGATGTTAAAAGATAAAGAATATGATCAGGAAGAAGAACTTTCACAAGGTTTAGATCAGTTACATGATGGTAAACAGTCTGCTCTACAGGATGAGGAAGTGAAGGAATTGATAAAGCTAGCTGCTGCTGTTAAACAGTCTTATCAGCAAGAGGAGCTGCCAAGAGGATTAATTGGTGAAATGGCCGATACGTTGTCGGCAGAATTAGGGGCACAAAAGATAAAACGGCGCAAAAATTGGCTGTATGGTGGTGTTATTGGTACTGTAGCTGCAGTATTTATAGCTGGTTTTCTACAATTCTTATTGCCGCAGACACCTAATTCTAATAGTGCACAGACAACAGACGATAGCATAGAAAAGCAGCAATTCGCAGCGATTACGGATCAAGCTGCTAATTTGGATATTGCACAACCGAGGGAGGAAAGTACTTCCAAACAGGTGGAAGCAGACCAGAAGGAGGAATCTTCCAACTCTAATATGACAGACAAAAAGGCTGCTGATTCGCTGCCGAAGGTAATTGCAGAAATATTCCAAGGAACAGAAGCACCGCCCAAAGAGGACAAATCGAATCAGATAGCTGCTCTTCAGCAAGATGCACCTCAAGAGATAGCCAGGCAAAGACGATTATTCATGGATGAGAAGATAGTTGATTCTCCTAAAGCAGAAGAGCAGAATCAGTCTAAAATTGATACAATGGTGGTAATCCCGAACCTGGAAGCACAGTCTATAAAGATAGATGATGTCCGCAGAGTTGTGCAGCAAGTCTATCATATAGGGAGTAATGATGAAATTATCATTACTCAAAAAATGTCAGATGATAATCAGATAAAGAGTAAAGCGAAGATAAAACAAGGCACAGCCCAGGATACTGTAGAAAGTGCAGCAATGGAACCTTTTATGAAAAAGGCAGGAGAAAGTATGAACAGTATCACAGTGAAGGTTGACAAATATGATATTACAATTGAAGGCAAAAAATCAGCAGAAGAACTGCAAAAGATTGCCGATTCTTTAACGGTAAAAGAAATAAAGCCATAATGTAAATAAACGTAATACAATCCGTTACCTTTTGGATTATATTACGTTTATATCTATGAATGACTAAATCGTCATAAGGAGGAAAAAGATGAACAGGAATTTAAAACAATTTGCGGCAGGGGCAGCGATTGTGACTTCCATTGGAATGCAGATGTTAATGCCCAGTTATGTCGATGCTGCTGTGAAAACAGTTGATTTGGAATCATCCATTTTTGCCAGTGCAGAAGCTATAAATCGAAATACCAGCAAGATAGAGCTGGCTAGCCCTTCAGAATGTGATACCTCTGATAAATCGGTAAAAACAAAGGTATTGTTTAAAACGAACAAGTATAAAGATTGGAAATTCTATCGGTCTGAGTATCCGCAAGAGATGTCTTTTACTGCCATTGACAATCATAATGGACGGTTAACTTATAACAATCGTATTTCAAAGGAAATAGTAAATCAGTTTAAAGAATCAAAGTTTACAAATAAGCTTATATTATTTGCAAATATGGGAGCGTCTTCAGCGCAATCGGATATTGGCATTGAGAAAGTAACAGTAAGCGGCAGGAATATGACTGTATATGTCCATACAAAAAGCCCGCATCCTGACCAGTTTATTACGATGAATATCATCTATCCAGATGATTACGTTGCGATTGATCGCAGCCTTATTGAAGGGCAAGGTACGATGAAGATCACCTTTATTGACCAGAATGGGACGATCATCGGCAAAGACAAGCTGAAGATAAAAAAAGAATAATAGTAGAAAAAAAGCCGTTACTTATTTCAGAGTAAGACGTTTTACATTATAGAAGGGCAGCAAGAAATGGCTTTTGCTGCTTAGAAGGTTAAAATTATTGGAGGTATATGAAATGTTAAAAAAGATTATTTTATTAATTGCGATGAGTGTATTAATAGCCGTCCCAGTCTTTGCAAATGAGGCTCCCAAAACAGTGATACAGGTAACAGGAAACAGCCAAAAAGAAGTTAATCCTGATGTGGCGCGGATTACTTTTTCCATCAACTCGGTGAACGCCAAGCTGGAAAAAGCAAAGAATGATAATACTCAAATTGCAAATCAAGTATTTGCTAATTTAAAAGAGCAGGGAATTACACAAGAGCAAATCAAAACCAATACATACCAAGTTGACCCGGTTTATAACTATGAAAAAGAAAAGTTACCAAAATTAGAAGGATACCGTGTAACCAATACCCTTGAAATTCGTACTTCAATTGATAATGTGGGAATTTTGGTGAATGAAATTACAAATGCAGGTGCTAATGAAATAAACTCCATTCGATTTGAAACAGCAAACGAAACAGACAGCAAAAATGAAGCATTGAGAGATGCTATTGGAGATGCTTTGAAAAAGGCAGACGTAATTGCCGCAGCATTGAATAAAAGAGTTGCGAATGTAACACTCGTAAATGAATCAGGTGTATTTTATCGCCCGGTCATGATGGAAAGCAGGATGTTAAAAGCCTCTAGCGACGGAGCAGCACCGAATATTCCAGCTGGAAAGGTAACCGTAGGAGCAACTGTACAGGTAACGATTGAGTTAGAATAGAAATCAATTTAGTTCCTCGTCTGCGTTAAAACTATAGATAATTTAGTGAAGATTTTTTCGACCAGCAAGGCGGAGAAGCCGCGCAAATCGGGAATCTGTAAGGAGACGACTACTAGGAGTACACAACAGCGTAATGCTGCTTGTGTACTCTTTTTACTTTGGATAAAGTAAGCTTCTAAATAGAAGCAGGTTAATCTTAGCATTTGGCAAATACTTATAGTTATAGAAAGATTGATTATATACGAAAATTTTGCTATTGGTGGTGAGAGAAACTGATTATAAGTGCCAGCAGACGCACCGATATTCCAGCATTCTATTCTGATTGGATTGTGAATCGCTTAAAAGAAGGCTTTGTATATACGGTGAGCCCAATGAATCCTAAGCAGGTTAGTAAAGTCCCTCTAACTGCCGATGTTGTGGATTGCATTGTTTTTTGGACAAAAAATGCCCAGCCGATATTAAATAAGCTGGATGTCATCAATGGGATGGGTTATTCCTATTATTTTCAATTTACGATTACTCCTTATGATCATAGGATAGAGCAGAACTTGGCGGATAAAACTAAAATTACGGAAGGGTTTAAGGCATTGAGTGAGAAAATTGGCAGGCAGAGAGTAATCTGGCGCTATGATCCTGTTATTATAAGTAGCAGCTTTTCAGAGGAATATCATCTTGAACAATTTTACAACATGTGCAGTTCCCTTAAGGACTACACAACAAAATGTATTTTCAGCTTTGTAGAATTATATGACAAAATAAAGAAGCGCACAAAAGGTATCATTGATCAGGAAGTCGATTTTGAGAAGCGGAATAAGATCGCTTATGCTTTCTCTGAAATCGCAAAAGGTCACAAACTTTCGTTAGAAACATGTTCGGAAAAAATAGATCTTAGTAACTATGGTATTATGCATTCTTCCTGTATCAATCAAACAACAATTGAAACTATTATCGGGTATTCTATCAATGGAAAGAGAGATCTGAATCAAAGACCGCATTGCGGCTGTATCGAAAGTATCGATATCGGTGCCTACGATTGTTGCTCTCATGGCTGTGTTTATTGCTATGCTGCATCGAATGAAAATAGGATCTACCAGAATATGCGGCGGCATGACCGTCATTCGCCTCTGCTCTTTGATCCACCCTATACGGATTATAAAGTAAAGGATCGCATAGTTACCTCTCTGAAAAACGGACAAGTTTCATTGTTCTAAGTAAATATAGCGTATATTGCACGTAAGAGTGAAAGACTAAATGAAATTAAGAGTACGGTAGTATTTTTTGAAAAAACTAGCTGTATACTATTATTTAGGAGTATAATAATAAGTATACAAAAAAATGAAAAAAGGAGTAATTGCGATGAATGAAGTACTTAACTTTCTGAAAGACAATCCAACGTTTTATCTTGCCACTGTTGATGGGAATATACCTAAAGTACGGCCCTTCGGGTTTGTTATGAATTATGAAGGTAAGCTGCATTTTGGTACCAGCAACCAAAAAGATGTGTACAAGCAGCTCAAAGCAAATCCACATTTTGAAGTATCTACAACATCTCAAACCGGTGAATGGCTGCGTTTGAAAGGTAAAGCCGTTTTTAATACGAACAAGCAATCTAAGCAGGCAGCTTTCGATTCTGCACCTTTTTTAAGCCAAATCTATAGTGTTGATGATGCTATCTTTGAATTATTTTATATTGAAGAAGCAGAGGCTACATTTCGCACGATGAAGGGTGATTCTAAAACCGTTCAATTTTAATACAAGAGTTACATATCTATCATAGAAAGACAATAAGAAGCAATGAAGGAATTTCCTCATTGCTTCTTATTGTTAAATTTACATATCAGTAAGATCCTCAGAATGTAAGCGTCATGTCAAACCACTGGGAGCCGCCGTGTGTTGATTTAGAAAGCCCGTTGTTCACGTAGCCCAATGATTCATAATAATGGACTAACTGATCTTTACACGTCAGAATAACGCTTTTTCGCCCTGTATTCTTAGCGGCCAGGATCAAATGATTCATTAATTGAGCCGCGATTCCCTTGCGACGGTACTCTGGAATTACATCCAGACCAAAAACAGCTAGGTTTTGCCCATTTGGTATATGATGCTGTGTGCTGGAAAATAGTTCATCATAGATTACAGGACTATTGGTGATGCATCCGTTCACAAAGCCGATTATAACTCCCTCTTTTTCAGCTATAAAAAAGCATTCGGGAAAGGCCGCAATCCTTGCCTTTAATGACTCACGTGTTGCTGCTTCCGCTGCAGGAAAGCAAATCGTTTCTATTTCAGCTACACGCTCAAAATCCTCTGGTTGAACGTTTCGAATTGTTATTTCTATCATACATATCCTCCTAAGAACAAGTATTATAAATAATGAGATCTCCATTATACCATAGATTATAAAGGCAAAGAGAGAATGAAATCGTAATGCGGATGCTTTTTGTATATACTATAGATACATGTAATATTGAAGGCATAAGAGGAGCAGGGGTGTTGATATGGCATATAAATTAGTCTGTATTGATATTGATGGAACACTTCTTACTAAAAAGCATACCATTACCAAAAGAACAAAAGACATCCTCATGAAAGCACATGAACTGGGGGTTCATATCGTCATTAGTACTGGACGAATGTATACGGATGCAGAATATTACTCCAATCTTCTTGGTGTACAGTCTCCAGTAATAGCATCAAATGGAGCATTTATAAAAGAAAAAAATAACGATATAGTAATTTACAAGGATGTCCTTGGTTCAGAGGTATCATTAGAACTGCTGAAGATTTTTCGCAAACATCAAATAAAGCCTTATTTCTGTACACCCCATAAATTTTATTATGGTAATATTATGTTTAAACTTTTCTATTTAGGAAGCCAAATATGGGGTGTAAGGAGCAACAAACTGGACCTGCAGTATGTATTTTCCTGGGGTCAGTGGCAGAAGGTATTACATAAAGAGCAAGATAATATTGTAAAAAGCGAGGTTATTTATAGAAATCCTGCGTTAGTTTCTGCCTTAAGGAATGAATTAATGAATGTGCCACAATTAGAAATCGTTGATTCTTCCAGATATAATATCGAAATTACCCGCAAAGGAGTTTCTAAAGGCAAAGCGGTAGCAATGCTGGCGGAATTTTATAAACTAAAGCGAGAAGAGATCATTACCATAGGCGATAGTGCAAACGATATATCGATGATTGAATTTGCCGGCATGGGTATTGCTATGGGAAATGCTTTGGATATCGTAAAAGCAAAGGCGGATTACATAACCGATTCCAATGACAATGAGGGCGTAGCGAATGCCATTAATAAGTTTGTTTTAAATGATCGCTTTTGAATCAATCGTAAATATAGCTTGGCCTAGAAGGTATTTAAGAATGATCATTTAAAGAAAGAATAATAACATCTTGCAGGAATTTTGTATTTTATGGTAAATAGGAGTAATAACAGTTTATTTTAAAAGGATAATAACAGGATAAATTAGGGAAAATTACTCACCTAGGATGGGTTCATAATCTGAAAATAGGAGAGGATAGATCATGGATATTTTTGATTTCGCATTGCAAATGGAATTAGATGGTGAAAAGTATTATCGGGATTTGGCTGAGAAAGTAAAACATGATGATCTTAAAAAAGTTTTGGAGGGTCTTGCAGAGGATGAGCAGCGTCATTATAAAATTATTCAGTTAGCGCAAAGTCAAACATTTAATTCCATTGCTGATTCTTCTTTAAGCAGCATACCCAATGTTTTCTCTAGAAATAAAGATAAAGCGTTTGTTCCGGAAAAGGACCTTATTGCAAAGCTGAAAGATGAGCAATCTGATGTTTATCGTGCAGCGCTGCTAAAAGAAGAAGAGAGTGTTGCACTTTATAGAAAACTACAAGAGGATTCAAAACAGCCAGAAGCAAAACTTATTTTTGAAAAATTGATGCAGGAAGAAGAAAAACATGTAGAAGTGATTGAAAATATTATTGACATGCTAAACCATGTTAATGATTGGGTAGAGGCAGCAGAGTTCAACCCTAAAAGAGATGCATATTAATAAAGAAAGGCACTACATGCTAGTGCCTTTCTTCATGCCTTTTCTTATAACAGCGTATCTGGCAAGCATATTGTCTATCATCATGATTTAACTACTTTTTCAGTGATATCGTTAGGCCGCTGCCAGCAGCGGCTCCACCAATTGTAAAAGGTATATCACAGAAATCGGCACCCGGACCTGCATATAGAATATTACAAACATTGATGGCAACGCATGTTCCCACTGGGAATGTTGTGCCTGATACAACAAAATCGATTTCGGTAATAATGTCGTCGAAAATATTACAGGTAAATGAGCTGAGATTGATAGCGGCAGCTGGTCTTGTCAACTCTAATAGAATAAATTCACAATCTTCTTCGACTTTTACATCGATATCCAATTTTGGCGGTTTACAGTACTTATCGTCTTTTTTACATTTTTCATCTTCATGTTTGTGTTCTTTGTCGCAACAGTCGTGTCCTGGACGATCACCGATTAAGCCTCTAAAACGCCCAGTCAGCACCTGATAATCACGAAGAACTAAGGTTACATGAAGGCAACCACCGAAATCAAAATCTTTGGGGAATCCCATATTGATATCTCTCCTTTATACAATTTAATTTACTGCTTACTCTATAATATGAAACTAGTTATGTAATCGTTACTTGTGAACTAGATATGACAACATAAATTTTATTGTCCAGATGATTTTCAAAGAACGGTTAATGCTGCCTTACAATGGTGTTAATTTCTTTACAAAAAAAATTCTAATCATCACGTTCCCATTTCTATTGAATAGAATAAAGTAAACAAAAATATGATTAGGGAGTTGAACATTTTGTCGATAAAGCAGCGTCCTAATGGATTTAAACTTGATTTCGGTTCGACAGTAACAATTCTTACGACTGCCGTTGCCGACACCAAACATTGCAAGCGAGTAAATGGGCAAGGTGTATTTACTGGCGTTGTTCTTGAAGAATCTCAGCTCAGATTAAACAGGAGTCCCAAACAGGTACTGGTTTCTGTGGATGGCTTAAGTACGTTTCAAGATGATAGTAAAAAGGAAGCAGAAAACTGCTGTTGTCAACAACATGGCTGGGAAGAACAGAAATCCTACTATCAAACGGACTGTGGGGAACCTAAAGATGAAATCAAAACAACGCAAGAATTTGTGATTTTGTCTTTGACATGTCCGTCGTTTCCATTTACCCCAGGACAGATCGTTTGGATCAGCCTCGATCAAATCATTGCTTTGGCCGTACTTTGCTAAAACTAATAATGATAAACGAAAAACTCCTGTCAGACTCATGTGAGATATGAGCTGCAGGAGTTTTTTGTTCATGGGTGCAGAGGCTATAAAGTCATAGTATAGTGGGAAGACCAATACTGGATGAGCAGCCCCAGAACCAAAGCAAAGCCAAAAAGAGTATTGGTTTGTGCTGTTGCTACCATAGCTGGTGCTAGGGATTCTGGAGTTGTATTCTTAAGAAAAATTCGTGAAGCTTGGAAGGCCCTGGGTATACTTATAAAACATAAAAGCGACCAAAGGGGCAGCAGGTCAATCGTCACTAAGAATAAGATCCATAAGTAAGAAAAGATAAACATTCCGATTAAACAGTAGGTTGCTTTGGTTCGCTTTAAAAGAATCGCCAGCGTTTGTCGGCCATGTCTTCTATCGTCTTCTAAATCACGCAGATTATTAGACATTAAAATAGCTCCGATTAATGTTGAAGTAGATATAGAGCCCATGACAGCTATGGTAGTGATAGTACCAGCTTGAAGATAAAAGGAAATCACAATAATGACGAGTCCCATACAAGTACCTGAAATCAGCTCACCAAAAGGTGTTGCTGAAAGGGGAAAGGGACCGCCGGAATAGAGATAGCCTACAGCAGCACAGCAAAGACCAATGGGCAGCAGCCACCAATTGCTTTCCTGGCAAAGATAGAGTCCCAGTAAGATCGCAGTAGCCACGGTGCATTGTGCAACAGCTAAGATTTGCCGGGGGTCAGCGCCATATCTAACAATAGCACCACCGATCCCCAAAGAATGTTCGTGGTCCAAACCACGCTTGTAATCGTAATATTCATTAAATATATTTGTTGCAACTTGAATGAGAATACTTGCTAAGAGCATAATAAAGAGTAAGTCCAGACGGATTTGATGAGAAGACAGGGCTAAAACGGTGCCAATAGCTACTGGAACAAAAGAGGCTGTTAGGGTGTGCGGACGAAGTAGTTTCCACCAAATACTCCATTTCTGTCTAATAACTGGAGTAAGTGCCTGTATCGGTTGTCTGACTTGTTGCGGTGTATGCATATTCTGACACCTTCTTCTATATTATTATCATTTTTTTATATAGTTCCATATTATCGAGAAAAGTCCTTTATCTTCATTCTTCATAGGACATATACAGATCGCATTCTAGAATCCTATTTATGAAAAATACAATGAACCGAAAGGAGGTGTAGGAATGGTCAGTACAGGGAAAGTCACAAATGTTGTAGAGGAAGGAAATACAATCATCATCAATATTGTTTTTATGGATGACACTGAGAAAACTGTCGTTTTACCAAATGAAGATAGTAATAAATATAAAGATAAATATGTTATTTGTGATATGGATTCAGATCATAATGCTAAAATACTGGAGATCGTTGGTGATGACATGGATTAGGCCATGGATACATAAGGTCGCCTGACCTTGCAGGTAAGACGACCTTATTATACAAGAAAAAAGGACAAAAGACCTAGGAAACTATGACGTTTTGCATGTGTGAAAATCTTCTATTTATTACGATAATAGTAATAATAGGAAATATTTGAATTTTCGAAAAGGAGACGATGTTATGTTTGTTATAGAGTCCTGGTTATACAATGTATTGCATCTTGTTTTGACGGTTGGATTTTTATTATATTTATATCGTCTAAGTGAGAAACTGAATGACTAAAACTGCAGAGATTCTCTTCATGTAAAACCCCGCTCAGTCAATAAGCTGAACGGGGTTTTACATTTGTCCAGCAAGGCATGTGGAAAAGTAGAATTAAACAGATATTAACATTCCCTTAACAAGCTGCCAGACAGGTTGTTTTATACTGAACTAAATAACAACTCCAAGGAGGCATTTTTTCATGATCAAACCAGGAAAGATACAGTCCCTGCTGCTATGGTTACTTTTTATGACGACAATTCTGTTGGCAGGGTGTGGAGCGCAGCAGCCTGCGGCTACTACCGAAAAAAGCGGAGAAATAAGCGGTAAGTTACAAGTGTATACATCACAGCCGGATAGTGATATTAGTAAATTAGCGGCTGGGTTTACGAAAAAATATCCTCAGGTTCAAGTAGAAGTATTTCGATCGGGTACGGAAGAAGTAATTGCACGAATTAATACAGAAATGAAAGCCGGAAAGATAGGAGCGGATGTATTGTTTTTAGCAGATGCTCCTACATTTGAGGCGCTTAAAGTGCAGAATTTGCTGCTGGATTATCAATCAGGCGAGCTTAAAGGCGTGAAGCAAGAACTGCTGGATACTGATCATATGTATTTTCCAACCAAAATGATTCCTATCGGAATTGTGATCAATACCAATAAAGTGAAGGAGTTAGACAAGGTTGACTGGAATACTTTGTCTGAATCTGAGAACAAAGGACAAACAGTTATGCCCAGCCCTTTGTATTCGGGAGCAGCAGCCTATAATCTGGGTATATTTAGAAATCAATCTGAACTGGGCTGGAATTATTATGAAAAGCTAAAAGATAATCAGGTGATGGTGGTAAAAGGCAATGGCGACGTCATTAAACGTGTAGCCAGCGGGGAAAAAAGTTTTGGCATAGTGGTGGATTTTATGGCCTTTAATGCTGCTAAACAAGGATCACCCGTTGCCTTTGTTTATCCTAAGACTGGTTCTGCCGTTATTACGGAGCCTGTTGGAATTGTGAAAACCACACAAAATGCAGCAGCAGCTAAAGCCTTTGTAGATTTTGTGCTTTCTGCTGAAGGTCAGCAATTAGCAGTACAGCAAGGCTATTTGCCAGTCAACAAGGATGTGAATGCGCCAGAAGGCAGATCGGCCGCCGCTGCCTTGAAAATCTTAAATGCACCAATTAAAAAGCTGGTTGAACAGCGAGATGCCGACAAAAAAGACTTCACTGTGTTATTTGGTGGGTAGCCATGAAACGTATAGTATCATGGTGCCTGCTCATGCTACCGATCCTTTTCATCATTTATCCCCTATGGAATTTGCTGACTGTTTCCTTGGGAGTATCCACTATGCAGCAAGGGATATCCTTAACTGCATACGGTCAATTGCTCCAAGATCCACAATTGCCGACTGTAATTCAAAATACCTTGTATATTGCTGTTGTTTCCACAATCGCTTCCTTATTCATGGGAGCCATGGCTGCCATACTTACTGAAAAGACAGATATACCGGGACGCCAGGGCTGGCGTCTTGTTTTTATCCTTCCAGTGCTTTTACCATCCTATGTAATTTCCATTGCCTGGCAGCACTGGGCAGGTCCTGTTGGTTTGGTAAACGGCTGGTTACAGCATGTTTTGGGGACAACAATATGGAATTTTGCGGGGATTCATGAAATTGTCATTGTAATGGCCATTTCTCATATGCCGATTGCTTATTTACTGGTACGATCTGCTATTAATGCAATTCCCGGACATTTGGAAGACGCTGCTCGCATTGCAGGTGCCCGGCCTGTTACAGTATTCACCTCTGTAGTCTTACCATTAACGGTTCCAGCGCTGGCCAATGCTGCCTTATTATGTTTTGCAAGTGCTTTGGATAATTTCGGTATTCCTGCTTTTATCGGCATACCATCTGGTATTACAGTTCTTAGCACGCTGATTTATCAAAAAGTCATTGGACTGGGAAACGGCCAATTTGAGCAGGCGGCAGCTTTGGCAGTGGTAACAGGACTGCTATCCATGATACCTGTATATTTTCAGGGCAAGATTTTTCATGGACCGAAGTATTCTCGGGAAGAGGGGAACAGGGAAAAAAGAATCTACCTTATGGGAAAGTGGAAATGGTTATTGGTATTATTAATAGGCATATGGCAAGGGGTAACCGTTATTGGACCTTGCATAGCCATGCTGTTGCTGTCTCTGGCACCTGCTTATGGCGTTCCTTTGACCTTAGGCAATCTTACCTTTGCTCACTATATTTCCTTGTGGACGGAAACACCGGTGGTGGCTGCAGGTCTGAAAAATAGCCTGCTGCTGGCCCTAATATCGACAGTAGTGGTTTTATTACTCGCTTGGCCCTTGGCAAGGAGAATTGTACTTGCTCCCTCTTCGTTGGTTACTTTTCTGGATGGGATTGCAGCTGTACCTTACTGTCTGCCGGGAATGGTAGTAGGATTAGCTGTACTGCTGACTTGGATTCATCCGATTCCCGGGACATCCTTTAGTTTGTATGGCGGTATGACAATTTTGCTTTTGGCCTATATACCCCGATTTTATACTTTCGGCATCCGAACGTGGACCACGGCGTGGGCGCGATTTTCTTTGCACATGGAGGAGGCGGGACATGTGGCAGGGGCTGGTCCCATGACAGTTACCCGTAGGATTACGCTGCCAATGTTTCGTGAAGAAGCGTTAGGCGGTGGTACACTTATTTTTTTGTTAGCTTTTACCGAGTTGACTCTTTCTTCGCTGCTGGCTGGCTCGCAGTTTCCTACATTAGGAGTTATTGTTTTCAGCATGGAAACGGCAGGACGTGCTCTGGAAAGTGCGGCATTAGGTACCGTGCTGACGTTGCTGACACTAGGATTATCAGCTGGCGTTTGCAAATACTTGCTTGACGAAAAAAACTCGGAAGAAAAGGAGACCAAGATATGAATGCAGATTTTCGAGAGCGGCAGCAAGCATTAACCATACGAAAGCTGGCGGTGCGTTACAGTAATTCGTCACAGTGGGTTTTGCAGGATTTCGATCTTGCTGTCAGGTCGGGGGAGTTTGTTGTAATCATTGGACCAAGCGGCTGCGGCAAAAGTACATTGTTAAGATTGATTGCTGGTTTTACACAGCTTCAGCAAGGTGAAATTGTTATTGGAAAAAGAATAGCAGCAACTGCTGGCGGTGTTTGTATACCTCCTGAAGAAAGAGATGTAGGTTTTGTTTTTCAATCCTATGCCTTGTGGCCCCATATGACGGTCAAAGCCAATATTACCTTCCCTCTGGAACAAAAACGGTTTACTGCTCTGCAAAGGGAGCAGCGAGTGGATGAAGCAATTATGAAATTCGGATTGCAGGAGCATCAGCATCGATACCCGGCAGAATTGTCAGGAGGCCAACGGCAGCGAGTAGCGCTGGCCCGGGCTCTGGTCGGGCAGCCGGCTTTATTGTTAATGGATGAACCATTATCCAGTCTGGATGTAGCTTTACGCAAAAGGATTCAGGATGAATTGTTGATTATGCATAAGGAATGGCAGCCGACAGTCCTTTATGTTACTCATGATCAAGATGAGGCGGTGAAATTGGCTGATCGTCTTATTGTGCTGAATGAAGGAAAAATTCAGCAGGCAGGAACGCCATATGATATTTTTCATTCTCCCAATAATTCTTTTGTGGCAAATTTCTTTGGTGAAGTGAATGAACTGGTTGGCAGTGTAGTCGAAAATCAGGGCAATGGATTATGCTGCATAAGAATTGGTGACCATATATTCATTTTGGCGCGGACACAATCTTCTTTGACCAGTGGGGAAAGAGTGAGGGTATTCATCCGTCCCTCATGGGTGGATATACAGGAACGAGAAGATATGTCCAATGCGCGTATTACGGACAGCCGCTTTATGGGAGCCTATACAGATTATTCACTAGAATGGCAAGGTATACCTTTGCGGGTATCCACTCAGAACACTATTTCCAAAAGAGTAGGTGACAGCATCTTCCTGAAAGTGAAAGATGCCTGGAGTATAAAGACAAGTGAATGATAAATATAAATGTAAGGAGAGTATGTATGACTTTGTCATTGGCAAAATGCCAAGCTATGCTGCCTTTGGATATGGCAAAAGCATCAGAAATTGTACAGGATAGTTATCATTATTTGCTGGAATCAGCAGGTAATGTTGAAAAGACGTGTTTGCGTGAACGTGTACTGGATGTCTTGCATAACCCAGCGCCCAGCTTTCTCAGCATATTGGATGAGAAGGATAAAATAGATATGAAGGCCCAACATCTGTTTGTTGGGTCTTTTTGGTACAAAGATTTAATTTTCATTTTCTGCCAAGACCAGTATCGTTGCTGTTTTCTTAAAACTGCTTGCCACATTTTTGCTTAAGGATGAGTCGGTAATAATATAATTGATTTTATGCAGTGGTGCTATGCTTATGGTGACATCTCTATCAAATTTGCTGCTGTCTGCTGCCACAAATAATTCTTTTGATCGTTCGATAATTATTTTTCTGGTAACTGCTTCTTGCATATTGAAATCAGAAACTCCATTTTCTGCGGTTATACCT
The DNA here is from genome assembly GCF_000271485.2 of Pelosinus fermentans DSM 17108. Lineage (NCBI taxonomy): Bacteria > Bacillati > Bacillota > Negativicutes > Selenomonadales > Sporomusaceae > Pelosinus > Pelosinus fermentans. The sequence goes on along the minus strand of NZ_AKVN02000001.1, from coordinate 3,508,856 downwards.
CCGGCACAAATAAAACTTTTTTGAATGTTTAGTTGTGAAAAGTTGAAGATGTAATCATAGGTAACAACAGAACGTTCATTATGTCTTATTTTTCCTCCGATTATAATAATCTCAAAATCAGTACTCATTAACTCATTCACCACAGGAATGGAGTTGGTAATGATAGTGAGATTCTTCTTATTCATAAGGTATTTGGCAATATGATATGTCGTGGAGCCGCTATCGATAAAGATACAGTCTCCATCATTAATAAACTCACAGCATTTCTTTCCGATGGATTCCTTTTGCAATAATTTATGAATCATTCTGCTTTCCATAGTCGGCTCAGAAAAGATGGAAATATTGAGTTTCGCCCCACCATAAACCTTTTGAATACTGCCTTGCTTTTCTAAAATACCTAAGTCTCTTCGTACAGTTTCGATGGAGATGTTAAATTCGGTAATAAATTCGGGAATGGTAACAACATCTTTTGTTGCTAACAGCTCTAACATTTTTTTTTGTCTTTCACTTGGTAACATGAATATCATCCTTATCAAAGTTAATATGTTAACATAGACAAAGTATAATAGAAAAAATGACAATGTTCAAGAAGAAAATGATTTAAATATAACGAGTTAGTCATGATATGATGATTATATAGTAAAAACATAGTAATAAAGTTACCAAAAATGACGATGTTTTAACTATATATTAACATGTCCATAACATATGTATGCCTAAAGGCATGTATAGTAAAGAGGCAAGAAGAATTTGTTTTAGACATATAGGGGGTGAATTTTTTGTTGGTATTAAAAAAAATACGGAAACAATTTGATGGCAAAGTAGTGCTAAATGGAATTGATGTCGAAATTGCCAATGGTGAGATTGTTTCTATGCTAGGACCTAGCGGAAGCGGTAAAACTACATTGCTGAATATAATATTGGGTTTGACATCAATGGACAGCGGCACAATCATTTTTAATGACAAAGATATAAGCAAACTATCAATGAAAGAGCGTGGCTTTAATATTGTTTTTCAAGATTATGCGCTTTTTCCCAATCTTAATGCTTATAAAAACATTATTTATGGAGTGAAAAATAGGCCTGATTTAATAAGCAAGGAGGAACTGGATGGACTAATTGATTTTTTGGAGTTAGAGCCTCATTTGTCCAAACAGATTAGTCAGCTATCCGGCGGGCAAAAGCAAAGGGTAGCACTTGCTCGTACTTTAGCTACGAAGCCTAAAATACTTCTCTTGGATGAGCCTTTAAGTGCTCTTGATGGCGTCATAAAGGAAACCATTAAGGATAGAATTAAAGCCATTACAAGAGAGTATCATTTGACTACTATCATTGTAACCCACGATCCAGAAGAAGCTTTGACCATGTCGGATAAAGTATTAATTATTGATCAAGGAAAAGTTTCGCAATTTGGCACACCTAACCAGGTAATTCATCAGCCTCAAAATAACTTTGTAGAGGAGTTTATCTTGCGTCAGCTAAGAATAAAAAGGGATAACATTTATAATTTATTCGAAGGCTGCCATGCGTAAAGAAAGACTGGAAACACAACTTATTTATATAACAGTTGCAATATTCTTCATTGTCTTTCTCTTTGCTCCTTTATTTATACTGCTGATGAATTCTGTTAAAACTGGGCATGGCATAGGTTTTTCCAATTACGTTTCCATTATTTATGGTCAAGATATTTTAATTGCAATCAAAAATAGTATATATGTTTCAGCGCTTACAGCATTGATAACAACCATTTTGGCTTTTATCCTCGCTTACGCCGTAAACTGTACAAACATATATAAAGCGATAAAAGAAATCATAAAAATTGGAATCGTATTACCTATGCTGCTGCCGACGATCACCTATGGCTTTGCCATTATATACTCTTTTGGTAAACAAGGCTTATTAACACAGCTTTTTGGCAGAGAACTATTTCAGATTTATGGATTTAACGGGCTTTTAATGGGATATGTTATTTATACCTTGCCTTCAGCTTTTCTGCTGATTGATAATTCTTTCGGCTATATTGATAAGAAATTCATTATTGTTTCTACACTTATGGGGGATGGATTTTTTAGAAGTTTTACTAATACAATCCTCCGCCCATTGGTCGGTACTTTAGGGGGCGCATTTGTCATCGCTTTCATTTTAAGTTTCACTGATTTTGGAATACCTGCCTCGGTAGGAGGAACCTATAGCGTTGTTGCAACTCAGTTATATCAAGTGATGTTAGGTGCCATTCCAAACTTTAATAGTGGCTCAGCAATAGCCATGATTATGCTTATACCGGCAATATTTGGTGTTTTATTTTTAAATTATCTTGGAAAATTCAATTTCCACTATGACAAGTTTACGAATATCGAGATTATTAAGAATAGGATGCGTGATGTTTATTTAGCCAGTATTTCCATGACAACAATCCTTAGTATTATGCTGATCTTTCTAGTAATGTTCATAACCCCATTTGTAAAAAACTTTCCCTATGATATGAGTTTTACCACTAGCTTTTTTAAGGATACTTTTTTTTCTTCATCAATAGTGGATGTATACGAAAACTCATTATTCGTTGCAGTCGTTTCTGCCTTGCTTGGAACAGCTCTTTGTTATAGTGCAGCCATCATAAATGTTCGTACCCAGATGAGTAAACATATGAAATTGAGTATTGATGTGTTTTCCATGGTAACGAATACTGTGCCAGGGATGGTCTTAGGGCTGGCGTATTTGCTGCTGTTTAATAACAGTGATCTAAAGGGCACCTTTTTCATAATCATCATTTGCAATATAGTGCACTTCTTTACCACTCCTTATCTTATGGCAAAAAATTCTCTTTCCAAAATGAACCCATCTTGGGAGATTACAGGGGAATTAATGGGTGATACTTGGATTCATACGATCATTAGAGTGATTATTCCCAATTCCATATCGACATTAGTGGAGATGTTTGGCTACTATTTTATAAACTCCATGGTTACCATTAGTGCGGTTATTTTTTTGGTTACTGCACGAACGTCAGTTGTAACAAGCAAAATAAAAGAGCTTCAGCATTTTGCAAATTTTAATGAAATCTTTGTATTATCGATACTTATTTTTCTAACCAATATAGCTATGAAAATTTTCAGTACGTTTTTGCATAAAAAGTTATCATTAATGAATCAACGAGGATGAAATAATAAATAAAAGATTATAACAAAAAAGGAGAGGTCGTATTATGAAAAAGATATTCAAGAATCTTATTCTATGTCTCATGTTAGCTTCGATGTTGATTGGTTTGGTGGGATGCGCAAGTAATAGCAAGCCGCAGAAAGTAGTTATCTATACCAATGCAGATAAAGAAGCAGTACAAGCCATGCAAAATAGCCTTAATACTGCAGGATATGAAGGGAAATATGTGCTGCAAAGCATGGGCACATCTGAACTTGGTGGCAAGCTTATGGCTGAAGGTGACAAAATTGAAGCCAATTTAGTAACAATGAGTTCTTACTTTGTAGAAAGTGCTCAACAAAAGCATAAAATGTTTGCTGAATTGAATTTTGAAACGAAAGCACTTGAAAAGTATCCAGCTTATTATACTCCGATACTGGCAAATACAGGCGCCATATTTATTAATACTCAGGTTATAAAAGATAAGGGACTGGCTATTCCAAAATCTATAAAAGATTTAACGAAGGATGAATATAAAGGGTTAGTTTCAATTCCTAACATAATGAATTCTTCAACGGCATGGCTTTTAATGCAGGCAATTATCAGTGAATATGGAGAAGTGGAAGGTAAGATGGTACTCAATAAGCTTATTCAAAATTGTGGTCCCCATATTGAAACTTCTGGTTCAGGTCCGATTAAAAAGGTAAGAGTTGGAGAAGTTGCAGCAGGATTTGGACTTCGTCATCAAGCCGTAGCAGATAAGGTTGCCGGAAAGCCAATGGATTATATCGATCCAATAGAAGGTAATTATACGCTTACAGAATCCATTGCAGTCGTTAAAAAGGCAGATACAGCTACTACACAACTTGCTATGGAAATGGCAAAAATAATCATTGAAAAAGCCAGACCTGAATTAATTAAAGATTATCCTGTAGCCCTATATCAAGGAGAAGTGGTAACGGATGTAAATAAAGCTGGTAATTTAAAAAACTTTGAGAAACCATTGACAGTAGAACTTCTTGAAGCTCATCAAGAGTTTTTCAAAGCTGCAAAATAAATAATAGCAAGAAATGGAGGGGGAAAGTTAGATGAAAGGTTATAAACTTTTAACCCCAGGTCCTTTGACAACGACAAGTGGAGTTAAAAAAGAAATGCTCTTTGACCGCTGTACCTGGGATGATGAATATAAAAACATAACACAAAAGATTCGAGGCCAACTCCTTGAGATAGCAGCAGCAGCGCCCAATGCATATACTGCAGTGCTGATGCAGGGGAGTGGAAGTTTTGGCGTAGAAGCTGTATTAATGACATGCATAAGTAAGGAAGAGAAATGCCTTATCATTATTAACGGTGCTTATGGAGAAAGAATAGCATCTATGGCAAAATGTATTGGTACGAATCATGTTGTTTATCGTGTTCAATATGATATGATTCCTAATGCTAATGACATAAAAAATATTCTTGAAAATGATGTGGGTATTACCCATATCGCAATGGTTCATTGCGAAACAACAACAGGTATCCTAAATCCGATTCAAGATATAGCTGATATTTCTAAAGCGTATGGAAAAACTTTAATTGTTGATGCTATGAGTAGTTTTGGCGGAATTGAAATGAATATTCAGGATTTAGGTATTGATTATCTAATAAGCAGTGCAAACAAATGCATTCAGGGGGTGCCTGGCTTTTGTTTCGTAGTGGCTAAACGCGAAAAACTTTTAAAGTGCCGAGGTAACGCAAGATGTTTATCCTTAGATTTATATGAGCAATGGAAGCACATGGACCAGGATGGCAAGTGGCGATATACTTCACCAACACATGTAGTTGCCGCATTTTCAAAAGCTCTTGATGAATTGGCAGAAGAGGGCGGCGTTTTCGCACGAAGTAAACGCTATGAAAGTAATAATAGGCTTTTACGAGGAAAACTCAAAGAGATTGGCATTGTTTCCTATATAAAAGAAGCGTTTCAATCTCCTATCATTACTACATTCCGTTTTCCAACAGAGGATTTTGACTTTAACACGTTTTATCATCATGCTAAGGAAAGAGGCTTTGTTTTGTACCCTGGTAAGCTGACAGATGTAGATACTTTTCGAATTGGTAATATTGGTGAAATACACAAACAGGATATTTTGCAACTATGCAATATAATTGAAGAATATGTGAGGGCATAGGTCATGAATAAAATTGATGGCGTAATATTTGACTGGGCTGGAACTGTTGTTGATTTTGGATGCTTTGCACCTGTCAATGTATTTATTAAGATTTTTAAAGCTGCAGGTGTAGAGGTAACTGTCGATGAAGCAAGGGTTCCAATGGGGATGCTGAAAAGAGACCATATTAAGGCTATGCTGGAAATGCCAAGAATCAACAGAGCATGGGAAGAACAATATGACAGATATTTTAATGAAAAAGATATTGATGAGTTATATTCAAGTTTTGAGTCTTTACTTCTCGCTTCTCTTGCAGAATATACAAATCCTCTCCCTGATGTAGTAGAAACTGTGAAGAAGCTCAGGGATCAGGGGCTAAAAATTGGTTCAACAACAGGTTATACTGACTCTATGATGAAGATTGTAACTATGGGTGCAAAAGAAAAGGGCTATGAACCTGATTTTTGGATCACGCCTGATTCTACAAATTGTCATGGAAGGCCATATCCATATATGATATTTAGGAATATGGAGGCTTTGAAATTGTCTGCGCCATGGAAAGTAATTAAAATTGGAGATACGGCGGCAGATATTAAAGAAGGATTAAATGCTGGAGTTTGGTCTGTAGGAGTGATTGTTGGCAGTTCACAGATGGGGCTTAATTATGATGAATTTGAAAGTCTATCTGAAATCGAAAAAAAGCAAGCAATTAAAAATACGAAACAGGCATTTTGCGGTTATGGTGCAGATTTTACTATAGTGACAATGAAAGAACTTCCCCAGTTAATTGCAAGGATTAATACCCTGCTCGAAAGGGGAAAAAGACCAAATGTCAAATCCGATTGAAATAAATAGGGAAGGTGACGTTAATTCCAGCCAGCAAAGAAAAAAATGGATCAATACTCTTGATGAAAAAAGCATGGAAGTATTAAAAGCAGATGAAGATACATTTATAAAACAATCTATGTCAACGCCTTGCATGAATGTGATTATAAAAGCAGAAGGTTGTTCTATATTCGATGCGAATGGAAAACAATACCTTGACTTTCATGGAAACAGTATACATCAAGTTGGCTATCAGAATCCGTATGTAATTAAAGCGGTTAAGCAGCAGTTAGATACACTGCCTTTCATACCTAGAAGATATACGTCAGAAATAGTCGTAACAGCAGGCAAAGCATTGATTGATAAAACAATATCAAAAGATTATAAGATTTTATTTACGCCATCAGGCAGTGCGGCTGTAGGAATTGCACTTAAAATGGCCCGTAAAATTACAGGCAGGCATAAAGTGATATCCATGTGGGAATCCTTTCATGGGGCGGGGCTTGATGCGATTTCTGTGGGAGGAGAGGCTGTCTTTCGGAAGGATATGGGACCGCTTCTGCCTGGATGTATAAGAGCGATACCCTATAATGCGTATCGGAATCTTATAAATAGCAGTTGTCCACAAAGGGTTGCTGCGTTTTCTGTGGATTATATTGAATATATTATCAAAAATGAAGGCGATATAGGCGCAATTATACTAGAACCAATTCGAGCAACTGATACCCATATTCCTCCCCACATTTATTTTGAAAGGCTTCGTGAAATCTGTGATCAAAATGGTATATTGCTAATTTTTGATGAAATTCCAACAGCCCTTGGCAGAAGTGGGATGTTTTATGTGCACCAGAATTTCGGCGTTGAACCAGATATGCTTATATTGGGCAAAGGGCTTGGTGGAGCAGTCATACCCCAGGCAGCTATCCTCATTAAATCCAAATATGATAAGGCACAGGATATCTCACTTGGACATTATACTCATGAAAAGCCCACCGTGGGATGTGCAGCAATCTGTGCTGCCATTCAATATATTGATGAGTACAAACTTCTAGCTAATTGTAGAATACAATCAGAATTTGCCTTACAATGCTCAAAGAATCTGTATGATACATATGAGTGTATCGGAGATTATCGGATAGCTGGTCTTTTACTATCTTTTGAACTAGTGAAAGATCGATATACAAAAGAAAAACATGATGAGCTTGCTGAAAAGATACTCTATTACTGTCTGAAACAAGGGCTATCATTTAAGGTATCATCTGGTAACTGTATTACGTGGCATCCTCCGCTCATTGTAACAAAGGAGCAGCTAACTTTTGCTTTTCATATATTTGAGGAGGCAATTAAGCATTGTAGTTTGTATGATTAAAGACATGCCTTTCTTGCATATTAGCGCAGCATTTTTTGCTGCTGTTTTTTTATTTGCAGGATAAAAAGAGTGGCTTATTAAATATACTAAAGAATAAGTGTATCTTCTTCTAAGAACACGGCTTAAATTCTTGTGAGAATAGAGGCTTAAGAGGAATTATGCAATTAACTGTTTTAGCAGATAATAATACTATAATTGATAGATACTTTTATGCTGAACGATGAAAGGGGGAATGAAAGATGGAAATCAAGCATCCTGAATGGTTACAGATAAAAACTAGTAAACCTATATTATACGGTTACAATCAAGAGTGGTATAAGACTTCTTTTCAGAAGACGAGAGGCTGCGGACCTACAGCTGCTGCCATGCTGCTTTTATATCTGAATAGACGTGAAGCTGGAGCACTGCCATACCAAAGCGACAGTATTTCCTCTATAACTCAAGTATTGGAGGATGTCTGGAATTTTGTAACTCCTGGGTGGTTGTTAGGGCTCAATAGTACTAAGAAATTCTGCAGGGGAGTAGAGGCTCTTGCAGCACATTATGGACTAAGTTGGCAATGCCGTGAGCTTAGCCTTTCTGCATTTAAATTTAAGCGGGCATCACTTTCTGAGGTTGTAAAATTTTTGAAGAAAGGTCTCACCTCTGATTGTCCTATTGCATTTTTGAATTTGCAAAAAGGACGAGTGGCATCCTTAGAAAGCTGGCATTGGATTGTTCTGGTGTCTTTGTCTTATAAAGAAAGTGAGAATCGTTATCTGGCTACTTGTTATGACGGAGGCCGTTTACTTACTTTTGATTTGGGTCTTTGGCTGGAGACCACCAGGCTTGGTGGCGGATTTGTATATATAACCGTTGAAATGAGTCATGAAAAGGAATGATCGCTAATGAAGAATAGACAGGTATCTCATGAGATAGTAAGATATTTAATGAAAAACACAATATTTACATGTTTCAACGGCCCATGGAATGAAGTATGCCTGAATGTGATTGTATAAATCACGCTGTAAAATGGTAGACTATGGTATAATAAACCTAGGTTTACGATAAAAAAGGAGATGTTCGACATGGGAGACAAAAGCCCAAAGAACAAGGAAAAAAAGAAGAAAAAGGCTGAAAAGAAGGCTCCACCAATTCTGGCAGCTAAATCTGAATAAGTATCTGTATAAAGCGCAACCACTTGCTGGTTGTGTTTTTCTTTGTTACTGCGATTGGTTACATAAAATTAGTAAATGGAATAGAATATTATAAAAATTATAATAAGGAGAATTTTTATGTATCCACAATATTCCTATTACAATAAAATTCAAAAATGTAAAGAACAGCCAATCTCTTTTCCTCCGCAGCACCAGGAGCGTCAACCAGGATTGGAATACCTAATGGACCCGCTGCCAATTTCGGAGAATTGTGAGTATAGGGGGAGTGGGAAATTAGAAGGTAAAGTAGCGATTATTACTGGTGGAGATAGTGGAATTGGACGTGCTGCTGCGATCGCTTATGCAAAAGAAGGTGCAGATGTTGCTATCGTATATTTGTATGAGCATCGTGATGCAAGAGAAACCCAAGAGCGGATTGAAGAAATCGGACAGAGGTGTTTAACAATTGCTGGCGATCTGCGAGAAGAAGCATTTTCGTACCATGTAGTTGAACAGACAATACGAATTTTTGGTAAAATTGATGTATTGGTTAACAATCATGGAGTACAATTTCCTCAGTGCAGCATAATGGATATTACAGCAGAACAATTGGATGATACCTTTCGTACGAATATATATGGTTTCTTTTATATGACAAAGGCAGTATTGCCTCATTTACCTCCTGGAAGTGCTATTATTAATACCGCTTCTGTAACCGCATATGAGGGAAATAAGTATCTTCTCGATTACTCTGCCACGAAAGGTGCTATCGTAAGCTTCACTCGCTCATTATCTCTTTCACTGCAATCCTGTGGAATTCGTGTAAATGCAGTGGCCCCAGGTCCTATATGGACTCCGCTGCAGCCATCAAGCTGGCCGGCAGATTATATTATGACCTTTGGCACGGAGACTCCAATGAAAAGAGCAGGCCAGCCCTTTGAATTAGCACCAACCTATGTATATCTAGCCTCCCAAGATTCATATTATGTTTCTGGGCAGGTATTGCATGTCAATGGTGGAACTATTACTGGGTCGTAATAGTATCTAGTGGAGCCAAGTGCCATGACCAAGCATGCTGCTGGACTGTCCAAAGAGAATCCTAAGGAGTTGAGGGCTTGAGTGCATTATAAGTTTTAGCCGAAATATCTGCAATAAAATTACTGGCATAGGGTGGCGGCTGCTGAGTTGTAGTATACAGACTGATTAGAATCACGTTCTGTCCGTCATCAATAATACCCACATCACATTGGACTCCCGGAAGCTCTCCAACTTTGTGCAGCACTTTTTTGCCTTGCAGGAATCGGGGAATTTCTTCTTGAAATATGGTATTGCTCAATTCTTCTTTTAAAATGGATGAAAAGTCTTTTCCAAGATAGGTCTCATTATAGATTGTTTCAAAAACTAGGGACATCTCATAAGGGGTTGTAACACTGTGATATCCATATTCCTTGAAGGCCTCACGGCTATGGATTCTAGTATTGACAAGATTTAGGTCGCTTAGCACACGAGTAAGGGCATCCGGCTGCTTTGCTTCGATAATATCCAAAAGTTCATAAAAAGCAGGATTATCGCTAACGATCATCATTTGTTTGATATTCTCATCATAGAGCTGCTTTTCGCTAGTCGAGGCATTGGGATATAGATATTTATAGATCGCAATTGCAACGACTAATTTATGGGTGGATGCTGTGGGAAAGATCATATTTTCGTTATATTGAAGCGTTTGATTAGTTTTAAGGTTTCGTGCATATAGGCCGATTTCGCCATTAAATTGTTTCAATTCGTTAATAAGCTGCAAAGAAGATTCTTGATCAGGCAATGGCTGACTGGCAATCGGCGGTGGTGTTTCTATCTCTGGTTTTTCCTGAGGAGCATTTAAAGCACCACAAGCACTGAGCAAAAATAGTAATACCATGGAAAAAAGTATGAATATAGCCTTGTTCATTTTGTCATCTCCTAAAATGTAAATATTTCTTTTATTTAAGAACTTAAAGAGTACTACTATAGGGGAGTATCCTCCGTTAAAGTGAAAAATATACTGGCAATGGTTGTTAATGGTGACATTTGATAAGCCAGATACAGGAAAGTAGAAAGTAGTGTAGTGGCAGTGCTACACTACTTTCTACTTTTCTGTAGTGAATGATGTAAAGCAGAGAGCGGATTCCGGAGTGAAGTGTAGTGGCATGGATCTTGCATAATAATATAGCTGAATTCTAATTGTAGGGAAATACACTTCTCAAGAGGTTAGATATTTCTAAAAAGGAGTTGCTTGCATGAAGAAAAAAGTCCTGATAGGATCAAGAGAGCGTTCCCGCTCACTAGAGGCTATGAGAATTTTGAATGCACAAGGTTATGAACTAGTATTAAACCCTTATGATCGTGCATTAACAGAGGACGAGCTCCTCGAAATGATTAAGGGAGTCGAGGGGATGATTGCAGGAAGTGAAAAAGTCACAGCAGCGGTAATTGCTGCAGGGGCTCCGACACTTAAGGTCATTGCTAAACAAGGCGTGGGATATAACACGATCAATGTGGATGCTGCTAAAGAACATGGTGTGGCGGTTACAATTACACCAGGTGCCAACAGTAAGTCAGTGGCTGATTTGGCAATGGGGTTGATCATGGCAGCAGCTCGACAAATTCCCCAGATGGATCTTTCCATACGAAATGGAGGCTGGTATCGTCATACTGGTGTTGAGCTGGGGGGGGAAGTTCTGGGCATCATTGGAATGGGCAATATCGGTGGGGAAGTAGCCAAACGTGCTTATGGTTTTGGTATGAAAATTCTTGCCTATGATGTATACCCCAGACAAGAATTTATTGACAATTATGGTGTAACCTATTTACCTCTGGATGAGGTATTTGCAAAGGCGGATTTTGTCTCCCTGCATGCACCTGCAATGGCACAAACTGTTGGCATGGTTAATATAGAGCGGCTTTCCAAGATGAAAAAGACCTCCTATATTATTAATACGGCTAGAGGAGAACTCATTGTCGAAGATGATTTGTATAAAGCACTAACTCAGGGATTAATTGCCGGCGCTGCTTTGGATGTATTTGCTCAGGAACCGCCCAAAGATTCTCCTTTGATGGAACTGAAAAACGTAGTCTTTACCTCTCATGCTGGTGCGTATACCAATGAGGCAATTGTGGGTGCTGGCGTCATGGCAGCGGAAGAAGTAGTACGAGTTTTATCCGGCTCTGAGCCTAAATATTCAGTTGTCAAATTATAATATAAAAATTAGGAGGAATTAACGATGAGTAAAAAGTTTGAAAATTTACGTAAAATAATTGATGGTGGTATTGTAGTTATTATTCGCAGCGATAATACTGAGGAAGCGCAAAAAATTGCTGAAGCCTGCATTAAAGGCGGGGTTGGGGCAGTAGAAGTTACGATGAGTGTGCCTGGCGCATTAAAAATTATTGAATCTTTATCCCAAACCTATAAAAATGGTGAAGTTGTTATCGGTGCCGGAACTATTTTAGATGCAGAAACAGCAAGAGCAGCGATTTTAGCTGGAGCTGAGCTTTTAGTGAGTCCTCATTTAAATGTTGATATGGTGAAAGTAAGCAACCGCTATCAGGCTATTTCCATCGTTGGTGCGATGACTCCTAAAGAAGTCATTGAAACCCTGGAAGCTGGTGCTGATATGGTGAAGCTATTCCCTGCAGATTTCTTAGGTGTTCAGTATGTAAAAACCATCAAAGCACCGATTCCCCAAGCATCCATTGTGCCTACCGGCGGAGCAACGCCGCAAAATGTACATGAGTGGATTCACGCAGGCTGCGATGCGATCGGCGTAGGCAGTTACGTGACGAAAGCTCATAAAAAAGATGGTGACTACAACAAAGTTACACTAGCTGCCAGAGAGTTTGTTGAGGCAATTCAAAAGGCGCGTCAACAAGGTAAGTAAGCAAATAGTACGATAAGGAGGCGATTATAGTGGCAGATTCCAATAACGAATTGGAAGAGCGTATCCCAGGTATCGTTATTGTGACTCATGGAAAATTTGGCGAAGAATTAGTAAAAAGTGCTGAAATGATCATGGGGCCAATGGAAAGTGTGAGAGCATTATCTCTGATGCCAGGCATGGAACCGGCTGATTTTATGGCTGAGATTAATCGGGTATTAGAGCCCATGGCTGATGGATCTTTGCTGATCAGCGATTTATTTGGCGGTACTCCAGCTAATGTTTCAGCAGCTATTTCAACCACCAGAAAAGTGAGTGCGGTTGCTGGCTTAAGTCTTGGTATGGTTATTGAAGCAGTAACGGCCCGGATGGGGCTGCGAGGGGAAGCATTGGCAAAGGCCGTGATTCAGGCAGGACGCGAAGGATGTCAAAACATCCTGGTTGAAGTGCAGGAATTAGATAGTTTGTGAGATCAATCATCGGAGCATCCCAGTTGTTAAAATATAAAAACCGTTAGGAAGGATGAAAATATATGGCTAAACTTTCTTTAATCAGAATCGACTTTCGCCTGATCCATGGACAAGTAGTGGCGAAGTGGCTAAAAACAATTCAAGCCACTAAGATCATTGTTGTCAATAATACGTTGGCGAAGGACCCAGTAATGAGTAATATTTATAAAATGGCTACACCGGCTGATGTGAAATGCAGTGTAGTGGGTATTGATACGTTCATAGCAGCATGGAACAAAAATCAGCTGGGCGAAGGGAATGCATTGGTTTTATTTAAAGATGTTCACACCACACTTGAAGTTTGGAAAAAAGGCTTTCCTATTGAACAACTGCAAATCGGCGGACTGGGTGCAGGACCGGGGAGAAAAGCAGTTTATCTCAATATGACATTAAATCCAGAGGACGCTGCTATGCTAACGGAGATGAGCAGCGGAGGCGTAAATGTATTTTTCCAGGCGACTCCTGAAGACAAGCAGATGGAATACGAAAAAGTAATGGAAAGCGTAAGTTTTTAAAGTCGTAAATAAGGAGGAGAAATTATGATTCAAGCTGTTTTAGTAGGATTGCTGGCTTGGGCGCAATCTTCATCAAACCCTTTGGGGTGGTGGTTAATTAGAGAACCGCTGATGGCGGGATTCTGGGTAGGACTGATCTATGGGAAACCAGTTGAAGGACTGATTATCGGCGCGGCAATTAATGTAGCCTTTTTAGGTTGGAACAGTACTGGGGGGGCCAACCCCTCGGATCTTTATTCAGCAGGATTACTGGGTACGGCAGTGGCCATACAAAGTAATATGAGTACGGAGCAGGCCGTTGTAGTGGCAGTCTCCATTGGAGTTATTGGCAATTATGCTTGGATTTTATTTATGTCCATCAATTCAATGCTGCCTTCTATACAGGATAAGTATGCAGAAAAAGGCGATGTTCGAGGTATTATGCTGATTCAGGCTATACCTTCTCAGGCTGTCGTAATACTCGTAAGAGGAGTTCCTGCCTTTTTGGCGGCTTTTTATGGACCAACTGTTATTGACGGATTATTGGCTGCAGTACCAGCCTGGGGGATAGCTGGGTTTAACACAGTAGGTAAAGTGTTGCCGGCTGTGGGGGTTGCCATGTTGTTAAAATATATGGCACGTAATGATTTACTGGTGTTTTTCGGTCTTGGTTTTGCAGTAAGTGCTTATATGGGTATGAATAATTTATTATTTGGGGCATTTATTGGTGCTGCTATGGGGTATATTTACATTTCATTGCAGCCAAAAGAAGTAACCGTTAATGCAAGAGAGGAGGATGAAATATAATGGCAGAGAAAGTAGAGACAGGAGTCGCCTTAACCCCAAAAGATATTGAAATGGCTACATTGCGTTGGTGGTTGATGAGTCATTTATCCTATAACTATCAAAGAATGCAGGCTGGAGGCTTTGCATCTATGATCGGTCCAATCATGCAAAAATTATATCCTGATAAACCAGAGGAAGTAATTGCTGGCTTAAAAAGGCATATGATGTTTTTCAATACGGAACCTCGCTGGGGAGCTGTTATTCATGGCATAACCATTGCATTGGAAGAACAAAAAGCCAAGGGGGAGGATATCTCAGAAGAAACGATTATAGATTTAAAAAGTTCTTTGATGGGACCTCTGGCGGGAATTGGCGATACGATATCGGGGGCACTTTATAAGCCCGTATTACTAGGTATCTGCCTTGGCTGGGCATCGACTGGCAGTTTTCTAGGACCATTGGTTTTTGCAATTGGTATGCTGGGGTATGATTACACGATTACTCGCTTAAGCATCCGAAAAGGTTACCAACTGGGTACAACTGCAGTAACAACCATACTGGAAGGCGGATTATTCAAAAAATTAACAACTTTCTTCTCCATCATGGGTCTGTTTGTATTGGGGATCATGGTTTGTAAGTTTATAACCGTTGATGTTGCTTTGCAGACGGTGGTAGCGGGTAAGAAAATTGTCTTTAAAGAATTATTTGACCAGATTGTGCCCAAAGCATTGCCTTTAGCCCTAACTATTGTTAGCTGGCGAGCGATTATGAAAGGGTATCGTGTTATTAACGTACTCTTATGCCTGTTTGCTTTTGCATTGATTGGCGGGGCATTAGGCATTATTAAATAAACTGCTACCATGCGGATTCATAATTGAGTAGAGTTAAGGGGAGATTATTGTATGAGCAGCGAGCAAAATATATTTTCTGTTAGTTCACTGCATCAATTTGTTGTACAGGTACTGGTGAAAGCTGGTGTGCCTATTGCAGACAGTGAAATTGTTGCTGACAATCTTTTAAAAGCTGATTTGTGGGGTGTTGGAACACATGGGATCAGCCGTTTTCCCCGATATCTTATGAGAATAAAGGATGGATCGATCAATTCTCGGCCTGCTATTACCATTAACAAACTTTGGCCTGCACTACTTGCCGTGGATGGTGATAATGGGCTCGGTTCGGTGGTTGCGGTCAAGGCGATGGAAGCGGCAATAAAAGCAGCAGACAGCTTTGGCTTGTGTGCTGTGGGCGTCAGAGGAAGCAATCATTTTGGCACGGCAGGATTTTATTGTGATTTGGCAGCTAAGCGTAATTACCTTGCCATTGTTTTCACAAATGCGTTATCGGCAATTCCCCCTTGGGGCGGCAAGGAAGCTTATCTAGGTACAAATCCTATTGCTATAGGGTTTCCCCGGTTAGCAAAAAATCCAGTTATAATTGATTTAGCCACTAGTATTGTTGCAAGAGGAAAAATTATTACAGCTGCAAAACAGGGGCTATCGATTCCAGAAGGCTGGGCACTGGATAAAGAAGGGCGTCCGACCACGAATGCGGAAGAAGCACTGCTGGGGATGATTTTGCCAATGGCTGGACCTAAAGGCTACGCATTAGCACTTGCTGTTGATCATTTAAGCGGCGTACTGACTGGAGCTGCTTTTGGCAAAGATGTTGCATCCTATAGCGGTACACATAATCAGGCTGACGTTGGACATCTTATTATTGTGATAAAAATCGATGGGTTTATCAGCATGGCCGACTATTATGAACGTACTGAAAAATTTTGTGAGGAAATCAAGGCTGTCGAAAAAGCTGCTGGTGTTGGTGAAATATATTTGCCGGGAGAACGAGAGCAGATTTTAGAAAAAAGTTTATTAGTAAAAGGAATTGAAATTCCTAACAAATTACTTGCGGAATTAAAGGACATTGCTCATGAGTATGGAGTGCCTTTGGTTGGAGCATAGGCTGCACGTATGAATGGTTGCCAATGGTTGATGTTAGCATTGATTGTTGGCAGCCATTATTATAGTATTAGAAGAGAAATTGCAAAGAGATCGATCATCCGGGCCAAAGGAAAAAGAGCAGTATCGTAATTTGCGTCTTTTAGGTAAGGAGTGAAAGTAATGGCTGCTAGAATGGATAGGGTACTGGAATATGTGGAACGTATCACAAAAGAAGGTAGCGAAAAGGACAAAACAGCAGGTGTAAGTGCTGCTGCCGTTGCCGCGGAGTTAGAAATTCAACGCAGCGATGCCTCGGCAGATCTTAATAAATTATGTAAATTAGGTTATGTTGAAAAAAATGGTACACGGCCAGTCATGTACGTTTCAATTAGGAATAGAAAAAATCAGGCTAAAGAATCGCAAGCCTCAGGTATGAAAAATTCAGAAAATAAGGATAACAATGCAAACCATGAGATTCCTTTTTCGAATATCATTGGAAGTAAAGGCAGTATCAAGGCTCAAATTGAGCTGGCGAAAGCCGCTGTAGTATATCCGCCTAATGGTCTGCATACTTTGATTTGCGGTGAAAGTGGTGTTGGCAAAAGCTTAATGGCGGAAGCAATGTGGCGGTATGCAGCTCAAATATGGTCGCAAAGAGGACAGGAGAATGCAAAGGTTCCTTTTGTTACCTTTAGTTGTGCTGATTATGCGGATAATTCCCAACTGTTGCTTTCCCAACTCTTTGGGTATGTCAAAGGTGCTTTTACAGGTGCTAATGAAGAGCACGAGGGGCTGGTGGATCGTGCAAGCGGTGGCATCCTGTTTTTAGATGAGATACATAGGCTTCCTCCAGCGGGGCAGGAACTGCTCTTTACGTTAGTGGACAAGGGAATCTATCGGAGACTTGGTGAGAGCCGAGAAGAGCGAAAAGCACAAGTAATGCTGATCTGCGCAACTTCAGAGGATATTTCCAGTTCATTGTTGATGACATTTCGGCGTCGTATACCAGTACAAATTACCTTGCCCAGAATTAGCGAAAGGCCGGTAAAAGAAAGAATTGCTTTAATTGTTCTGTTTGTAAAACAAGAAGCCATACGTTTAGATTTGCCAATCTGGATTTCAGGGGAAGCTTTACGTACCTTTACATATTATAATTGCCCGGCCAATATTGGTGAATTGCGCAATGATTTGCAATTATGTTGTGCAAGAAGCTATTTATCCTATTTGGCGTCAGCAGTGGATAAGCTAACCATTGATACGAATGTGATACCACAACGGATATTTTCAATGGTCAGACATCAAGAGGTGATTGATGCTTCCATTAATAAACTCTTTAAAGATGGTCTTGCTGTTGAACCTGGAGGGCAGCCTTTAACGCAAAATTTATCCAATAATTATGATTTGCCCATTGACCTTTACAGCTTTATTGATAAGAAAATTGCCAGTCACCGGCAGATGCAAATGTCGGATGAAGACGTTGAACATCAGGTTGGAAAAGATTTAGAAAAATATTTTGAATCAGTTGTCCAGGCATTTTTCAAGCCTGAACATTCCGATATGCCAATCAGTATTATTCAGCAAAATTTCTGGGAAGCTGCAAATTTGCTTTTAAATGATGCAGCAGGTAAGCTGAATCGGAAATATGGACGAAAGACATTAGTGGCCTTAGCACTGCACTTGCAGCAATTTAAGGAACGGGTCGCGTCAGGGCGTGTGGTTTATAATCCCAATCTTAAAGCCATCAAAGCGGAGCATGGGCAGGCATACAGCATAGTACAGGATAATGTTGCAGTTTTAACAAGAAAGCTCGGTATCACGATGTCTCCTGATGAGATTGGTTTTATCGCCATGTTTTTAATTCATGGCTCTGATGATATCGCCACATCCAGAATCGGTTTGATTATTGTGGCTCATGGTCGGGGAACTGCGCAAAATATGGCGGAAGTAGCTAATAACTTATTAGGTACAGATCATGTGAAATCCTATGATATTCCCTTAAATAAAAGTAATTCAAAAACGGTGGAAGAATTACAAGAGGTTGTATTAAAGGCCAATGAAGGTCGCGGAGTTATTATTCTGGTTGACATGGGTTTCTTAGTTACAATGGAGAATATGCTTGCCAAGGCGACTCGTGTTCCCCTAAAAATTATTCCTAATGTTACTACTGCATTGGTCTTGGAAGCAGGAAGACGAGTATTAACAACCGATGATAATCTAGAACAGGCAGTAACTAATATTTACACCTCATATGATGAATATACGTTGACCTTAAGGCAGAAAAGACAGTCTAAGGTTGATGGTAAAGACGGTAAAGGAATTATTTTAGTGACTTGCTCCAGCGGGGAAGGGGTAGCTAAAAAAATTAAAGAAATATTGCTTGACAATATTCCGGAAACTCACAATATGAACTTTATTACGGCGGGGGCCATGAGCGACATACAAGGGATGGCTGCAGAGGTTGGAGAGAATTTGCGAATTGCTATTGGCAGTATTGATCCAAAGTTAGAAGGGATACCTTTTGTTCATGTCAGCGAATTATTTTCACAAGATGGCATTAATCGTATTTGTGCCTTGCTAAAGTTGGACTTAATAGAAGAAAATCAGATAAGTCTGGATGAATATGCAAAGGGCGAGGCATATGCATTAGTCGCTGGGCAACTTAATAAATTTGTAAAGACATTATCGGTAAATCAAGTTAAAGCTTGTTGTGAAGAGTTAGTTGAAAAAATTGAACATTATTTTTTCAATGGGAAAATATCACAAGATGCCATCGTTCGCATTTATTTGCATGCTGCCTGTTTGACCGTATTCATGCTGGTGAAGCATTGCAGCCTCCGGATTGGAGTGAACAGATTAAAAGCGAGAGACAGATCGATTTTCAGCAATTAAAAAATATTGTAGATTATGCTGCGATTACTCTGAGGGTAGAGGTTCCTGATTCTGAAACCTGCTATTTTCTAAGTACACTTCCTGTTATAAATAAATGACATTATAAGCGCAGAAGACGTAAAACCTGAAACCTATTTGAAGGAGAAATGATATGAATGTTGAATGCTGCGTATGTGATTTGGATGGCACACTTCTCCATTCATCGATGACGCTTAGCGATGCAAACATCAGTGCCATACGCATATTACAGGAACGTGGGGTTATTGTGGTGTTGGCTACTGGACGAAATGATCTTTATGTTAAAGACATAGCCCGTCAATTGGGGATATCCACGCCGATTATTTCTTGTAATGGTGGCTTGGTACGCTGGCAAGATACGGGAGAGGTCCTTTATAGTAAGCATCTTCCTTCACCAACTGACCGTAAAATCATTGAATATTGCATGGCAAAGGGTTATGATTTTACTGTCAGTAGTTATGATTGTATTTATCATCAGAAAAATAGTGAACGAGTTGCTGTGTTTCACCAATATAATGCAAAGGTACAGCCCGCCTTGCGGGTACCGTTAAAAGAGATGACTCAACCTGATGCTATGCCTCTGGGAAAGTTATTGAAATTATTTATATGGAAACTTAATGCAAGTCAGATCGATGAATTTGTACAGCTTCATAACCCGGATGGAGGACTTACCATTGTTTCATCTGAGAAAAATGGTCTGGATATAATGGCGCAATGTACTTCCAAAGGAGAGGCGCTGCGGGTTTTTACTGAAAAATATGACATTGATCTTGCTAAAACAGTGGTATTTGGTGATAATTATAACGATATCAGCATGATGGAACTGGCAGGTTATCCAATAGCGGTAGCCAATGCGGAAGAACAAGTGAAGCAGGCTGCGAAGTATGTGACGCTGTCTAATAATGAAGATGGTGTTGCCTATGCGATTCACCAGTACATTCTTGGTAAAGGTTAATGGATGTGAATTCGAGATTGTTCAATACCAGTAAGAGGGAAAACAAACCTTTAGCAAGGTTAAATGAATTATATCGTATACGATAAAAGACACTATTTGCTGATTATGCAAATAGTGTCTTTCATGTATGCGAAATAAGTGGATACTCTATAATAATTAACATATAATGTATTTATCGGATACATAAGTCCTTCTATAGACTATTTGTGCCCAGCTAAGGGCAGAAAAATAACCTTGCAAGGAGCAATGACTATGCAATGTAATAATTTAAAAATTGTTATTTCTGGAGATATATGCATAAACTCTCTATATTGGACTACAGATCCTCAAAATAGTAAAGGGCTGAATTGGCAAAACAGTTTAAACATACATAGTGTTTTAATGCCCGGTGAAGCACTGTTATTAGCGAAGCTAGTAACGTTAGCAACAGGGTCTTGTGTACTCTCTCCTCACATACATGACCTTGAATCGATTGCATCAAAGGAATATCTAAGAGCAATGGCAGAAGTAGAACTGTTTCCTGTGTTTGGTAATAAAAAGAATAATGATAAAGTGTACAGAGTGAAACGTCTACTGGGGTTTGCAGGACCGGCTTCTGGCGTACCTAAATTGCTGCCAATTGCCAATGATGACGCAAATGCTGAGATGGTTATTATTGATGATGAAAATAACGGATATCATTCGAATGAAGAGTTTTGGCCCCTAGCCTTAAAAATGCCTGATAAGTCACCAACTATTTTATATAAAATGAGTAACCCAATCAATACAACTCTTCTTTGGAAAAATCTCGAGAAGAATCATATGGATAGAACGATCGTTATTATCAATAGTGATGATTTACGTTCAAAAGGGGTTAACATTAGCAGAAGTCTTTCATGGGAAAGGACTGCACAGGATTTCGTGTGGCAGATTAACAATAGTCCGAATCTTGCTTTTTTGACGCAATGCCGTCACCTTGTTGTTCTTTTTGGTCTGGAAGGTGCCATTTATTATAAAAATGAGAGTGTGCCTGAATCGTGTTTGTATTTTTTGCCTTACGAGTTTGAAGGAGAATTTATTACAGATAGTCAAGGAAAAATGTCTGGTTTTACTTCATGCTTTGTGTCTGGAATTGCACGCAGCATTGTGATGGGGCATGAGAATAACGAAGAGTTGGCGGCGTCAATAGGTGAAGGAATACGGGAAGGAATTGTTGCTGCGCAGAAATACTTTATCGAAGGGTTCGGTAAAAATATGGGAGTTGCTCCCTTTCCTAATCCTGACATCTTCTTAGAAGGCGAAGATGACTTTATATATAAAGAACATGTACAAGATGTAGTCATACGGCTTGCAGACAATGTCAGCTGCCAATCTTGCTGGTATATACTCAAAGATAACAGCTCAACCAACTTGGCAGAAATTGCATATAACATTGTCAAAAATGGTGTACAACATGCGCTTAAATTTATACCGATTGCCCAGTTTGGAAATTTACAAACTGTGGATAGGGGAGAAATTGAAAGTTACAGAAGTATTAAGAACCTAATGACGGAGTATATTTCTACGAATAATGCACCTCGTCCGCTATGTATGGCAGTCTTTGGAACTCCCGGGTCAGGAAAGTCCTTTGGCGTAACAGAAATCGCCTCCAGTATTGCACCCAGGCTCATTAAGAAACTGAATTTTAATCTATCCCAGCTAAGCACTCCCTTAGAGTTAATCAATGCCTTTCACAAGGTAAGGGATGTGTGTTTGGAAGGTAAGCTTCCCCTCGTATTTTTTGATGAATTTGATTCTCCTTTTGGAGAAAAACTGGGCTGGCTAAAATACTTTTTAGCACCTATGCAGGATGGTGTATTTAGGGAAGGGGACTCTCTTCATTCGATTGGTAAAGCGATCTTTGTATTTGCTGGCGGCACAAGCAGTACTCTCCAAGACTTTTGTGGTGAAGATATTGAAGATGAAGAGGAACGTAAACGATTTTTACTAGATTTCAAAGGGGCAAAGGGGCCGGATTTCTTAAGCCGCTTAAGAGGCTATGTCAATATATTGGGTCCCAATCAGACCAATCAGCACAACGATCAATTGTTTATTATTCGCCGGGCGATGCTGCTGCGTGCCCTGTTAGAGAGAAAGGTGCCTCACCTTATTAAAGATAAAGGCGAAGCCCAAATTGATAATGGAGTATTGCGGGCAATGCTTAAAATTCCAAGGTATAAGCATGAATCAAGATCAATGGAAGCCATACTGGAAATGAGTCTGCTCACCAATGCAAAAAAATGGGAACAATCATACTTGCCGTCCCAAGAGCAGCTGAGATTACATGTTGATGAAGAGGAATTCCTGCGCCACTTGATGCATGATACTTTTTTTAGTGAGAAAATTGAAAGTCTGGCGATTGCCATTCATGAGAAATATAGAGAACTCAATCATCATCATACAAATGTAGATTCTGAATTACTAAAAAAATGGGAAGATCTTGATGAAGATCTTAAAGAATCTGCTCGTAATCAGGCAAGAAATATTCCCAATGCTTTGCTGACAATTAACTATGATGTTATTTCTGTTAAGGAAACTCCACCTATTGTAGAGTTTACACAAAGAGAATTGGATATGCTTGCTGCATATGAACATACTCACTGGTGCCGCTATCGTAAAGGGGCTGGCTGGAAAAAGGGGAATGTAAAAGACAAGACGAAAAAAACAGATCCAACCCTTGTCAAGTGGAATAGTCTGCCTAAGGAGAACCAATATAAAATTTACCAAATGGTGACGATTTGGCCGGAAATTCTGGCAAATGCAAATTTTAAGATGGAACGACTTAAATTTTTATGCGATTGTGAGACGGAAATGTAATCTGTTAAGAATAAATAGTATATTACACTGTATAGACAAATTGCTTATCAATCAAAAGACCCCATACATTTAAAATCGATTAGAAACGATTCTAGATGTATGGGGCTTTTTTCGAGTATCAAGATATTTTTTTTTGGCAGTGGTGTCTTTACACCTGCATTGACATAAGTGAAGACGATAGCTTACAATGAGTTGAAGAAGACTTAATCTGGACGAATGGCTGACTTTGAAATTAGTCACTGAGTAAATCGTAGGTATAGTAAGAATGAATCTAGTTTTTAAAATGGAAAGAAGTACAGAGGAAGATTATAAATTAGGGAATAAGGAGTGAAAATATTGCTGGAGTTAACAAGGGAGATTCAGCGTTTGAAACAAGAACGCAATGCGGTGATTTTAGCACATAATTATCAATTAGAAGAGGTGCAAAAGGTTGCAGACTATGTCGGAGATTCTTTTTATTTAAGTAAATTGGCAGCTAACAGCCAACAGGATGTAATTGTGTTTTGTGGTGTTCGCTTTATGGCGGAAACAGCCAAAATCGTATCGCCAACAAAAACTGTATTATTACCAGAAAAGGATGCTGGCTGTCCATTAGCAGAAATGATTACAGCAGAAGGCTTACGTATTTTAAAATCTGAGCATCCTGGTGTACCGGTCGTCTGCTATATTAATTCATCGGCAGAGGTAAAGGCCGAGAGTGATATATGCTGCACTTCGGCTAATGCAGTTAAAATTGTTGCCTCTCTGCCTGATCGTAAGGTTATTTTCGTTCCCGATGAGAATTTGGGCGATTATGTTGCCAAACAAGTGCCGGACAAGGAGTTAATTCTTTGGAAAGGTCACTGTGTTACCCATGCTAAAGTACAACCTAAAGATGTACATCAGGTTCGAGAATTATATCCTACAGCAAAAATTTTAATTCATCCGGAGTGCAATCCGGCAGTAGCTGCTTTAGCTGACTTTGTTGGCAGTACATCCGAGATTATTCGTTATGCACAACTCTCTGAGGAAAGCACATTTGTGATTGGCACAGAAATGGGAGTTGTATGTACCCTCAAAGAGACTTTGCCTAGCAAGCATTTTTTCTTACTGCATCCGGGGTTGATATGTCCTAATATGAAAAAGACTAGACTGGAAAGTATCTATCGAGCATTAAATGATCAGCAATATGAAATTCATGTGGAGTCGGAATATGCTTTACGGGCACAGATCACATTGCAAAAAATGCTGGAGGTAGTGTAATGGCAGAACGAAGCTATATTGTATCACCTGAGATAAATATTGCTGAGTTGGATGACATAAATTATGATGTTATCATTATTGGTGCAGGAATTGCAGGCATGACAGTTGCCCTGTCTTTAGATCCGAAGCTTAAGGTAGCCCTTGTTAGTAAGGAACATCTTGAGGAAAGCAGCACTTATAAAGCCCAAGGAGGGATGGCGATTTCTTTAGGGGCTGATGACAGCTTAGAAGAGCACATTGCTGATACACTGCGGGTAGGCAGAGGTTTGTGCCATGAACCAGCAGTGGAGACCACAATAAGAGAAGCGCCGAATTCACTGGATTTCTTGCAGTCTTTAGGTGCTGATTTTAACCGGGGGGAAGACGGGCTGTATTTGGGTAAAGAAGCAGGGCATTCTCACCACCGAATTGTACATTACTATGATTCAACAGGGCGGCATATTGCAGAGACGATGGCAAAACAAATTCAAATGCAGGAAAATATAGAGATGCTTGATCATTGTTTTGTAGTCGATCTTTTAACGCAGAATGATCAGTGTTATGGTTGTATTGTTCTACATTCTGAAAAATTAGTTACACTTCGTGCCTATGCTGTCGTAATGGCTACTGGTGGTTATAGCGGCTTATTTGCCCGTTCTACCAATAGCATCACGGCAAATGGTGATGGAATTGCTGCGGCATATCGAGCCGGAGCTGCCATTGCGGATATGGAATTTGTCCAGTTTCATCCGACGTCCTTTGCCACATTATCAGGGGATATATTTTTATTAACAGAAGCGCTTCGAGGGGAAGGGGCCATACTGCGTAATGCAGCAGGGGAACGATTTATGTTTTCTTATCATGGGGACGGTGAACTGGCTCCCCGGGATGAAGTTTCTCGCGCCATTGTTACCGAGTTGCAGTCTGTTAAGCAAGAGGTTGTATTCCTAGATGCCCGGCATCTTGGAAAAGAATTTTTAATAGATCGCTTTCGGCAGGTCTATGGGGAATTGCTGGGAAATGGTTATTATATGGAAAAAGATTTAATACCCATAGCACCAGCAGCTCATTATACCATTGGCGGTATCGCTACGAATCTTTGGGGGCAGACGACATTGCCATGTTTGTTTGCCTGTGGGGAAGTGGCAGCTACAGGTTTGCATGGTGCAAACCGGCTTGCCAGCAATTCACTGCTGGAGGGCGTTGTCTTTGGACGGAGAGTGGCTCAGGCTATAAATCAAGGATTTCCTGCCATCCATTCCCTAATTCGCAGGAAAGCCATGATTGACGGCACAATATTGCGTCATTGGTGTGATACTAAGAAGTTAGGAATCACTTTAGATAAAGTAGCAGGAGTAGTACGCAAAGGTGAGTCTATGTGTTCAGCGCTGAAGGTGTTACAGCAAGAAGAAAATAGAGATAGTTCTTATGTTACTAGTATTCAGGAGTATCATGGGTATAATGCTTGTCAGTTGGCGGAATTAGTACTAAAAGCAGCGTTGCTGCGGTGTGAGAGCAGAGGGACGCATTACCGCGAGGATTACCCTGAAAAAAAAGATGCAGATTTTTCTAAGCATGTGGTCCAGCAATGGGGAAAAGGGAGTGTTTTACATGAACAAGTTAGCATTAGATGATCTGCTGCGCAGGTCTTTATTGGAAGATATTGGCTTTGGTGATATTACCAGTGAAGCGATTTTCCCTGAGGACCATATATCCCAAGGGTTTCTTCTGGCGAAGCAAAATCTCATTTTAGCAGGAATGCAGGTATTTGCTCAAGTTTTTGCCTTACTGGATTCTCAGATCCAGATTAATCCCTGTCATGCCGACGGTACTGCAATTCCAGCAGGAGAGAAAATAGCAAGTCTGGCAGGAAATACTCGTTCCTTATTAGCGGGAGAACGAGTTGCTCTTAATTTGCTGCAGCGAATGTCGGGAATCGCAACTCATACTAGGCGTTATGTCGAAGCTGTAAAGGATTTTCCTGCAGTTATCGTGGATACACGTAAAACTACGCCTGGCTTACGTATGTTGGAGAAATATGCTGTAACGGTTGGCGGTGGGAAAAATCACCGCTATGGATTGGACTCTATGGTACTAATAAAAGATAATCATATTCAGGCTGCAGGAGGTATTGCTATTGCAGTACAACGTGTGCGCAGTCAAGGTGCATTTTTTAGAAAAATAGAAGTAGAAGTTGAAGATTTGCAGCAGGTAGAAGAAGCTTTGTCAGTGGGTGCAGACATTATTATGCTGGATAATATGCACATTCGGATGATCGAGCAGGCTGTAAAGATGGTCGATGGGAAAGCTTTGGTTGAAGTTTCAGGAAATGTGGTTTTAGAAAGAATAGCAGAGCTGGCTGCTGCTGGAGTGGATATTATTTCAAGCGGTGAGCTGACTCATTCGGTAAAGACAGCTGACATTAGCATGAGATTATCGTAAAATATAGAAACTGGAAGGTGATTTAATCAATTTCTTAATAGATGACAAATAAATCTGAAAATATAAGAAAAAGGGCTGTTCTGTAAAGAGCAGTCCTTTTAAGTACGCAAATCTGGAAAAATGTAAATGGAATACTTTAACACAACGTTAACAAATTATTAATCCTTTGTACCTAATTTAGTGCCATAATGAGAGCAAGGACCGAGCCTGTCAAATATAAAATATGTTGGAGGTGTCTTGTGTATAATCCTAAAATGTCTGTTTTATGCCTGTCACGGTGTTTTCGATTGTTAGTGGCACTGCTGGTAGCAACATCTCTTATGTCTGGCGTAACAGTATCCTATGCTGCTTACAGTGCGCCAAAAGTACCAAACATCAACATTATGCCCATTGACCGGGCAAAATTTCTTGTCGGTCAAAAATTTGATTTTGCCATTGAAGCAAAAACAGATGCTCCTGCCAGGGCTATTGAAGTTCTGGTAAATGGTAAAGAAGCTGAAACGTTCTTTGGCAAGCAAGCAGTTGTTAAGTTTGACAACATGAGTACGTACCGCATTAACGAAGTTGCTTTTCCGCAAACGGGAAAAGTAACTGTGACAGTGACCGTGAAAACCGAAAAAGGTACCGAAAAACGTACCGTAAACTACGAGGTTCCTGCTGATAAGATTAAAAAACCTGCGAAAAATGTCATCCTTTTTGTAGGAGATGGAATGAGTCTGCAGGCAAGGCAAATGGCCCGTATTCTTTCTAAAGGTATTACCGAAGGCAAATATAATGACCTTCTTGAAATGGAAAAAATGTCAAATTTGGCTTTAATCACAACATCAGGTAATGATTCATTGGTAACGGATTCCGCCAACAGTGCTTCAGCCTATGCTACTGGTCATAAAAGTACTGTAAATGCTATGGGAGTATATGCGGACAGCACCAAAGATCCTTTTGATGATCCCAAAGTAGAAAATATTATTGAATTGGTAAAACGCACTCGCGGTATGTCGACTGGTATTGTCTCGACTGCCAATATAACGGATGCAACTCCGGCAGCTATGTTAGCTCATACCCGCAAACGAAGTGAACAGAATTTCATTGCGCAGGAAATGCTGAATCCATTGCATCGGCCGGATGTTATTTTAGGAGGCGGTTCTCGTCACTTTTTACCGAAAAGTGTACCAGGTTCCAAACGGAGCGATGAACGCAATATAATAGAAGAATTTAAAGAGCAGGGATATCCTATCGCAACGAATAAGACGCAATTAAAACAGGCTGGCACACCGGATAAACTACTTGGCCTTTTCCAGCTGGATAACATGGATGTATATATTGACCGTGAGGTAACCAAAAATCCCGCCGTTCTCGGCAAATTCACGGATCAGCCGACTCTTATGGACATGACGAAGACTGCCATTAACGTATTAAGTAAGAATCAGAAGGGCTTTTTCCTCATGGTAGAAGGCGCTTCGATTGACAAACAACTTCATGCCATGGACTGGCAGCGAGCTACCTATGATACGATCGAAATGGATAAAGCGGTAGGCATTGCTAAAGAGTTTGCCAAAAAGAATGGCGATACGCTGATTATTGTCGTAGCGGATCATGCTCATGGCGCCAGCATTACCGGCACTTACCATGAAAAAGACGGTAAAACTGGCCGCGAAGCAGTTCGCATTTATGCTAATGCTGGCTGGCCTACTTTTGCTGATGCCGACGGAGATGGTTTTCCTGACGATCCCAATCCGGATGTAACATTGGCAGTTCAGTTCGCCAATCATCCCGATTATTATGAGAACGAAAAGTTCCAGGACGTTCCTACTTCACCGGCTATTATGGCTGATGGTAAAGCGATTGCCAATCCGAAACGGGCTCCCCAAGGCGGGGATTTGAAAGTGGGTAATATTCCTGCTTCTGATCCGTCAGAAGTCCATTCCGCTGATGATGTACCCTTAACAGCTGAAGGTCCTGGGGCAGATTACTTTAAGGGTATTATGGATAATACGGAAGTGTTTCACGGTATTGTACGTGCCCTGGGACTTGACGGTCGCAAAGAAAAGAAATAACGAAAAAAATGAATAAATAACCCGGAGGCAATATATGGACAAATTAACTAGACGAATCAGCAGAGTCATTATTGCTATGATGTTAATCTGGGTGCCACTAAACTGGTTAGGGCAGAATGGGACGATTCGGAATGAATCGTCCCTGTTCTGCACTCGTGCTCAAGCGGCCCCGGCATGGCTGCCATGGTTTGGTGAGGAAGCTGCCCCTCTTGAATTTAGTGAATTTTATAGTGGTGCTTCGGCGCTGGGGTTGGAGCTATCACCGAAATTAGAAGGTCTGAAAGGAAAAAAGGTACGAATAAGCGGCTTTATGGCACCGCCTCTTAAACCAACGCTAAACTTTTTTGTTTTGACAAAAGTGCCTATGGCGATCTGTCCTTTTTGTTCAACTGATGCTGACTGGCCGGATGATATTGTGTTGATCAAGCTTTCAAAAGCGGTCACTGCACTGCCTTTTGATCGACCTATTACCGTGACAGGGCAATTAGAATTAGGTTATCAGATGGATGAGGAAACTGGTTTTGTCAGTTTGGTGCGCATCGTTGCCGATAACATCGAAGAGGCTAATTAATGGATGGAGATGAGAAGATGTTAGAACTCAATCAGGTTAGAAAAGAATACCGTGATGTTTTGCAGACAATAACGGCTGTTGCTGTTGATCATCTTATGATACAGACTGGCGAGCAGATAGCATTGGTTGGTCCAAGCGGTTCGGGAAAAACTACGCTGTTACATCTCATCTCAGGACTCTTAACACCGACTGCTGGTGAGATAAAATTCAATGATATTGTTCTTTCATCTATGCCGGAGACTTGGCGGGATACATGGCGGGCCAAGGCAGTCGGTTACGTTTTTCAGAAATTAAATCTTCTTTCCAGCCTAACTGTTTTGGATAATTTATTAGTTGCTATGAGTTTTGCAAATGTGATTCCAAAGAAAGATCAGCGACAATGGGCGATTCAATTGCTAGACCAGGTGGGGGTATCCGACAAACTTGGTAAGTTTCCTCACCAGCTCAGCATGGGAGAGCAACAGCGAGTGGCTGCTGCCAGAGCCGTCATTAATAAGCCCAGCCTGATTTTGGCTGACGAACCAACTGCCAGTTTAGATCAGGATAATGGGTTGCTGGTACTTGATATGCTGCGGCAGTTTGCCAAAGAATCAGGCAGCACCTTAGTGGTATCTACTCATGACAGACAAATCATAAATCAATTTGAACGAATTTGTTCCCTAAGGAAACAGCCAGAGGAGGTGATTGGAAGTGCGACTTCTAATCGCCTGGCGTAATTTGCTGGCAAAGCCGGTTCAAAGTGGCTTGACCGTACTTATCGTAGCTGCTACCATCGCCATGCTGGCAGTGGTGACCTTGCTATCCGCTGGTACTCATGCTGGCTTGGTTAGAGCTACAGAACCTTTTGACCTCATTGTCGGGGCCAAAGGCAGCCCAAATCAGCTTGTCTTAAATACGGTTTTTTTAAAGGATGTGCCTATTGGCAATGTGAGTCATGAGATTTATGAAAAATTGTCAGAGAATCCACTAGTGGCTTCGGCTATTCCACTGGCCTTTGGTGATAACTATAAAGGATATACCATAGTAGGCAGCGGGAGTGGTATCTTTTCCCATGAACCCAAGGTTGGTCAGGGAGAATGGCTGCAATTAGCGGCAGGACGTCCCTTTTCTGTGCCATTTGAGGCTGTTGTCGGAGCAAAAGCTGCTCAGGAGCTGGGGCTAAAGCTAGGAGATGAGTTTAAATCAGCTCATGGTTTTATACCTGGGGGCCATACACATGACCAAGCGTATCAGGTTGTGGGTATACTTCAGCCAGTGAATGGTCCCTATGATCAGGCTGTTTTAGTTCCGATTGAAAGTATCTGGCTGGCACATGAGAAGCATGAATCTAAGGATGAGGGAGAGGCTGTTGAAGATAGTCATGAACATGAACACGAGCATGAACATGAAGTTACTGCCATTCTGGTAAAACCCAAGGGCTACAGTGAAGCGATGCGCCTGTACCAGCAGTTTCAGCAGGAAAAGGGAGCCCAGATGATTTTTCCTGCTCAGGTTATTGTTCAGCTATTTAGTATCTTAGGGCAGGGGGAGCAGATGCTAAGGAGTATCGCCTATGTAATTATTGTGATGGGATTAATGATTATGGCGCTTTCTGTGTATTGGTCGGCTCTTGGACGTGCCCGGGACCGGTCTATCCTACGGGCATTAGGAGCCAGTGCCAGGGATATTTTTACTGTCATTCTGGCTGAAAGTGCTCTTTTGACGATTCTTGGCGTCGTGATTGGCATACTAACAGGACATGGAATCTATTTAGGATTGGTGAAGGTTATGGAAAGTAAAACAGCAATTGTTTTGACATCAGGAGTTACTCTGGAAGAAATATACATCATCATTGGCGGTACTTTATTTGGTATCCTGGCTGGACTGATTCCTGCAGTACTTACCTATAAGATGGATGTTGCAAAATATTTGTGATATCTGCCATAGATAGAGAGAAAGGCTCAACATTGCAGCATTTTCCTGCTTGTAGAGCCTTTTTTTGTACAAAATTCTGATGATACTAAAACGGATAGGCGAACTATCTTTATTAAAAAGGATCATAATATGGATCGATCCCGCCTGATGCTTTATGCTGGGTTAAAGGCAGTATCCTGTGTTTATTCATAATAGGGACTCAGCATTTCTATAATATAGGCAAATTCGCTATCGGGAATATGGATGCCGAATGCATTTTCGATAATTTTATATTCGGTTTTTATCGTAATAAAAATCGATTTTTTCCTTTTTTTCAAATCTTTTAATTTTGTATATTCAAATATTTCTTTTGATATAAGCCGTTCAATCATACCCATATTGTGAAACATAAATTTGATTTTTAGTCCTCTGTCAGGTGCAATCTCTAACTGTTTCAAAAGAGCAGTATATACCTGATTGAGCAAATCATAAGCTTTCACTGGATTTAAAAAAGTAAGTACTCGACCTAACAGCGTCATCATTTTATCATGGTCATGGTCAAAATAATCCAATTCAGTGGCTGATGTTGCAATATTTTTATTGGCGCCGATCCCGCTGTTTCTTTTGTTAGCCGAAATACTCATACTTTGTCCAATGAAAATGCTGGTTTTCTCTACTTCTTCAACTAGAAGTTCCAATGTCATGTTTGGCATCATAGATTTTCTTGCCGCTTCAATCACCATAGGTGTACTTACCATTTTTATCGTATCTGTTAAAATTCCTGTTTCTTTCGTAATTGACTCGGAAAAGGTCGCTAAAGAGCCCATATCTACTAAGAGTAATACACCTTTTTGAGGGCTGATGTCCCGTACCAATTCAATAGCATTTTGTAAGGTATCATTTACTGTTTTTTTTAAGGGCATATCGATTGCTTTAATATGATCCGTTTGGAGCAGTTCATTTGCGACGCTTGCCATGCTGCTTGCCGTTGAATTTCCATGAGTCATTACAATGACGCTGATATAATTCTGATGTTCACTATTCTTCAGGGCATAAAGGAACATAGCAATGAAATCCGCTTCCTCATTTGGAATCTTTATATGAAGTTTCTTTTCAAGTTTGTTTTTAATTCTTAATGACATTTCATATTCATCCGTTAGGTGAGTCTGATTCATTAGCAAACTTGAATTATATACATGAACTCCAGTTTTGAGCCGTTCCATTAATGTCTCTATATGTAGTGCCAAACTGTAAATAATCCTGGAATCAATACAAATATTAAGATCTGCTGCAACTTCAGCTAGAATTTCTCTGACGACATTTATTACTTCTTCCTGGATAATTTTATATAACATGGAATCATGTTCGTTATTCGTTTTGTTTATTTTTTGTGGAGGAAATTTATTGAAATATTCTACTACCTGTAAATTAATGTTATTCTTAATTTCTGCAATAGATTTTCCTTCATCGAAATATTTTCTGGAATTGTGTAAGATGCTTTCATAAAAATCTTCTTCTGTTTTATAATCATCGTGAAATATGATTTTTTTTAAAGGGTCTTCATCTTCTATCGTTTCTGCACTGAATGTAAGGTCAACGATAGAATTCAAATCAAAACTTTGAACTAGCTCTTCACGTTTTTGATCCATTATAAAAAGACCTTCTGTGAATCGGTTTGCCATCTGAGAGAGCTTGATATAGATTGTATCTTTGTTTTCGGTGAGATAATCGACAAAAGCAT
The DNA here is from genome assembly GCF_000271485.2 of Pelosinus fermentans DSM 17108. Classification (NCBI taxonomy): domain Bacteria; kingdom Bacillati; phylum Bacillota; class Negativicutes; order Selenomonadales; family Sporomusaceae; genus Pelosinus; species Pelosinus fermentans. Next base: position 3,475,982 of record NZ_AKVN02000001.1, on the reverse strand, counting down.
TAGCACAGGTAATTTGAATATCATTTCTCAACTGTCCGATGTTTCCCTTACAGTCATATAATAAAAATAACTTTAGAACTTCTGTTGATACTGTGACTGGAAGTTTTATTTTTTTTGATTCTTCGATGAAGAAGGCACAAATGAGTTGCATCCGTTCCTTCATTGGTCGTTCGGAAAGACTAGGGATTTTGATTACACAGGGAATTCTGCGCAAGAAGGTTGTTAACACCGCTTTTTCTGGATTTTCTGTTGTGGCTAAAATTAAGCGAACATTGGCTTTATGAAGATTGTCAGATTCACCTAGTCTGCGAAAAATTCCCCGATCCATCAAGGAAAACAACATCTCCTGTCCTTCTGGTGAAAGACGGTGAACTTCATCTAAGAATAAAATGCCTCCATCAGCAGCGTCGATTAAACCTGGCTTTTCTTTGTCAGCACCGGTAAAGGCACCTTTGACATGGCCGAACAGATAAGACAAAAGCAATTGAGAATTTCCTGCATAATCAGCGCAGTTGAAGATGATATAAGGCGCATCTGATCTTAGTTTTTCTATTGCGACGGCATAACGGTACATGAGCTCAGCAAAAGTTGTTTTACCTACACCGGTAGGTCCCATCAAAAAAGTATGCAGGCCGTTAGGCGGGTAGATGATGGCAGCGATAGCCTGTTTGATTTGATTCTTTAAGCTGGAATCTGTACCGATAAGGGTGTCAAAAATCTTTTTAAAAGATTCTGTTGCGATTTTATCTTTTTTTGGAAGTGATGGCATGGAATATCTGTTTTGTTTTGTCTCAGACAAAGTAACTATATCAACATGGGGATCTAGAATTTGTAAAAAAAGGGTTTTGCTATAAAATACATATTGTGAAATTTTTACGTGAAAAAGACACTCGATGACTTTCCTTGAAAAATATAATACTGGCTTGCCAGAGATTTTAATCACAGAAGTTTCTTTTACCAGTTGATTTAATTCTCTGCTGACATTGGAGCGGTCAATATGCAGCTCAGTAGAAATTTTGCCGGCATGCAGACCATAATTAAAGATCTGTGCCGTCTCTTGGATTTCTTGCTTTTCAAGATTTTTATTCAATAATTGATAAATTCGGTCTTTTCGCTTTAAATTCTTCTCATAGTGCAAACTTTTCACCCTTTCATTTCAACACAGTTCACTTTTCATTATAACTGAAACGCCATATTTGTGACACAGTAAAATGACACAGACTATAAAATAATAATATTGTTGACACAGATGGGGAAAACAAATACTTAATTTTGAAATACCAGACTTTTTGACACACGTGAATTTTTATAATGAAAAATATGCAGTTTTTTATCAAATTAATTATGTTTTTATAACACACATAGACGTTTATTTGAATTGGCACAGTACTTGCAAGTATATAAAGCAGAGAAGCAATGTAATGAGGATATGTAGATATCGTTGCTGTTATAAATTTTGGAGGCGAAAGAATGGTCGGTATATTGATTGCAACACATGGAGAATTGGCAGCAGGGCTTTTAAATGCAGCTGAACTGATTATAGGAAAGCAGGAAAAATGCAAAGTATTAGGATTATATCATGGAGATGATATCACAGCATTTGGAAAATTAATTTGTAAGGAGGTTGGTGAATTGGATGATGGTGATGGGGTTTTGGTATTTACGGATTTGTTTTCGGCAAGCCCGGCGAATCAGGTAGCATTAAATTATCCTCTGTTAAGAGAATACAAATTCAAAGCAATTACTGGTGTCAACCTTCCGATGCTGCTAGAAGCAATTGGAAAAAGAATGGCACAAGAAGATCTGGATAGCATGGTAGATGCTCTTATAGAATCCGGAAAATATGGAATTAAAGATTTAATTGGCGAGTTGAACAAAAAGAAAGCCTAATAGGCTATAAGGAGAAGAGTTACAATGGCGACAGTTGTGCTAGCACGTATTGATGACAGATTAATTCATGGACAGGTAATGACAGCTTGGCTGCAATATGTAGGAGCAAATCACATCGTAATCATCGATGATGAAACAGCATCCGATGACTTTCTAAAATCCATTATTGAAATGGCTGTTCCAAGAGAAATTAAGCTGCATATTTACCATTGCGAGGAAGCAGCAGCAGAGATTAAAAAAATGAGTGATGATGAAAAACTCATGATCCTAGCAAAAGTTCCGGAAAGTTTCTTAACTGTAATCGAAACAGGACTTCCCCTTGAAAAGATCATTATCGGCGGCATGGGGGCAAATACAAAACGCACGAAATTCTATAAGAATATTTCAGCTTCCGATACAGAAAGAGAATCCTTTAAGAAGATCACGGCTCACGGTACAAAATTAGTAATTCATATTATTCCTGACCAGCAAGCTGTTGGCGTGGAAGAATATTTAAAATAAGCCTACAAGTCAAAAGAGAGGAGATGTATTCAATGTTATTGAGAGGAAAATCTATTGTTGTTACGGGTGCAGGCAGCGGCCTTGGCAGATCAGCAGCAATAGCTTTTTCAAAGGAAGGCGCCAAAATTACAGTGCTAGATCTTGATGAAGCAGCAGCCAAATGCACAGCAGATAAAATCATCGCAGAAGGCGGCGAAGCAATGTATCAAAAAGTAAATGTAGCAGATAAAGGTTCGGTTTTTGGAGCTGGCGAAGCAGCAGCTGATACATTTGGCGGCATTGATGTTTGGATGAACTGCGCAGGAGTATCGAAAATATTACCATTTCTCGATTGTACAGAAGAAATCTGGGATCTGACGCTTAATGTCAATCTCAAAGGCATGTTCTTCTGCTGCCAGAGTGCAGTAACGCATATGCTCAAAAATAACGGTGGCGTCATCATTAACATGTCATCCCAATCGGGTAAAAAAGCAGGCGCACAGTATCAGGCATATTGCGCCAGTAAATTCGGTGTGATCGGACTTACACAGTCCATTGCATTAGAATACGCTCAACAAGGAATACGTGCAAATTCTATCTGCCCAGGCGTTGTACAAACGCCAATGTGGGATAAGCAGATTGCCGATTATGCGCGTAAACGTAATTTGAAACCAGAAGACGTTATGCCATATTTCTGCAAGACCATTCCAATGGGACGCGTTTGCAGTTATAAAAACTTTACCGATATGGCAATTTTCCTTGCTAGTGATAAATCGGAATACATGACAGGCCAAGCGCTAAATCTAACAGGTGGCAGCTTAATGCATTAATAACGTAAGCGTATAAAGCAAACTATCCACACCACATGAAAAAAGAGGGGGATGCTCAATGTCCATAGATATTTTTCAGGCCATATTAATTGGCGTGGTATACTATTTGGGTTTTAACGGAACTCCATGGTTGACCAATTTAGGGGCAACCATTGCAAACAGACCTTTAATTGCCGGGACCTTAGTCGGATTTATTCTCGGAGATCCAGTTACCGGATGCATTATTGGTGCGGCTATTAACTTACCTTATCTGGCTTATATTTCTGCAGGAGGTACTGTTCCGATGGATCCGGGTCTAGCTGGAACGATGGGAACGGCGCTGGCCATGGCAGCGGGAGCAACACCTCAGGTAGCTGTATCACTGGCAGTACCAATCGGATTATTAGGGACGATGCTATTTACGTTGAGAATGACGGTAGATATCGCATTTGTTCATATGGCAGACAAGGCTGCAGCAGAAGGTAATTACAAGAAAGTTAACTTCTTTAATGTTGTACCATCGCAATTATTCCTGGCATTTATAACGATTGTGCCTGTAACACTAGGTGTATATTATGGCGCCGATATCATGACGATGATTATTCAATCACTCAGCGGAACACCGCTCCACGTACTCACTGTTATTGGCGGTGTATTGCCAGCATTGGGGATTGCAATGAACCTAAGAGCAATCGTCAATAAGTACATCATCTTATTCTTTCTGATTGGTTTCATCTTACAGGTATATTTCCATGTTCCAATTATTACGATTTCCATTATTGGATTTATCATTGCAATACTTTATACAGAACTTTCAATGAAAGATCAGGGGGCGAGATAAATGTCTGAGCAAGAAAAAATGGAACAAAATTTGCTTAAGAAGAGTGATGTAGTAAAATCCTTTTGGCTCTGGATGTTTTTCTACGTTTCCAATTACAACTATGAACGATTGATGGCAAATGGCTTTGTTCATGCATTATCGCCAGTTTTAAAAAAATTGTATGGACATGACAAAGAAGAGATGAAAGCAGCATTGCAGCGTCACTTGGCATTTTTTAATACAGAACCACATTTTGGCAGCATCATCGGTGGTATGACGATTGCACTGGAAGAACAACGAGCGAAAGGTAAGCCCATTAGCGATCAGATGATCAATGGTTTAAAAACAGGTTTAATGGGACCTCTTGCCGGTATCGGAGATACGTTATGGCAGGGTACATTGACACCGATTCTCTTGTCCTTTGCCTTGAGTATCTCTGCTCAGGGAAATTTGATAGGCGTAGGTTTATATATGATTCTAATGCCGTTGATCATGTTCACGATTGCATATAACTTATGGATGAAAGGGTATTTCCTCGGGCGTGAAGGTCTGCAAAAACTCATGGCAGGAAATATGATTCAAAAAGTAATGACAGTAGCGCAAACGATGGGGGGGATCGTATTAGGCGGCCTTACAGCAAGCTTTGTTACATTGTCTTCTCCTGTTTCCTTTCACTTAGGTGAATCTGTATTGAAACTGCAGGCGGATGTTTTGGATAAATTGCTATTAGGCTTATTACCACTGGTAATGACATTATTTACGCTTCACTTATTGAACAGGAAAATGAAGTCAACAACAGTATTATGCATAATTGCTGGTATTTCAGGTATAGGTGCAGCGTTAGGAATTTTCTAAACAGATTGTTCATATTGACAGCAGTAGTTTTCATGACTACTGCTGTTAGATTTTTTATAAGCTTATAGAAAAAATCTGAAATGTATATATAACGCAAATATTATGTCTATGAAGACCGGATTGAAACCTCAAGAGGGCAAGAACTGCTTTCTCATAATACTGCAGGAGTTTTACATTTCAACGGTAAATACTAAAATTATAGAATGGATCATGTTTTCTGAAAAAGAAGATATCCTGAGGTCCTACAATAATGGTACGGGCAAACCCTTTCCATTATTGCATATGCAATTATCTGCTGATCATGATTGTCTCGCCCTCTGCAGTTGGCAGTAAATTACCAAAAGATTCAGATTCAATCAAAATCTTTTACCGCAATGGGCAGCAATTTTGGTGTATACTAAGGATCAAGAGAATTTGACGGATCATCTGAGGCAGCAGAGATTCATTGTATAGTAGTCGGTTTTCGCCAGTGAATATGGCAGAAAGGAATGTTTCAATATGAAGAATGCATCTTTGAAATCGGTGAACCCCTTGTGGCTGAGATTCATCAACATTGTAAAAAAAGAAGTAGTACCTGCTTTAGGCTGTACGGAGCCGATTTCTTTAGCATTGGCAGCTGCTATTGCAGCCCAGAGACTAGGGAAACCGGTTGAGAAAATTAAAGCGAAAGTATCGGCTAATTTGATGAAAAATGGTATGGGGGTTACTGTGCCAGGAACTTGTACTACTGGACTTTTCATTGCGGCGGCTGTAGGTGCCATTGGTGGTGATCCGGAAGGAAAGCTGGAGGTACTAAAACATCTGACAGCAGCCCAGGTTGAAGAGAGTAAGCTGATGATTGCTCAGGGACGGGTTCAGATTACGATCGCGGATGTCCCTCAGATTTTGTATTCGGAAGCAAAGGTTATACACGGAGAAGAATGGGTGACGGTTTCTATTGCCGACAGCCACACACAAGTGATACGAATTGAAGAATGTGGCAAAGTAGTATTTCAAATAGAACCTGAGGTTTGTAACGCTGATGATAAGGAAGATGAATATTCGATAGCTGGAGTAAAGGCACGGGATGTATTCGATTTTGCTACTCAAGCACCGTTAGAGATGATTGATTTTATCCGCGAAGCGGCTATCCTAAATAGTTCATTATCCCAGGAAGGGATGAACGGGAATTATGGGCTGCGCATTGGCGCCACGATGGAGCATCATAGAAATCAGGGACTCTTATCCGATGGCCTTTTGACCCAGATACTGATGCGTACAACGGCAGCTTCTGATGCACGAATGGGTGGGGCAGCATTGCCTGCCATGACTAATTCTGGCTCCGGCAATCAGGGTATATCGGCAACGATGCCTGTTGTAGTGGTAGCCGAGCATGTAAAGGCAAATGAAGAAACTCTTACAAGAGCATTAATGCTATCTCATATGATGGCAATCTACATCCATGATAAACTTCCCAAGTTATCAGCATTATGTGCTGTTACCACCGCTTCAATGGGATCAGCAGCAGGAATGGCCTGGCTGCTGAAAGGAGATTTTAAGACGGTTAGCATGGCTATTTCCAACATGATTGGTGATGTGGCAGGACTTATTTGTGATGGAGCATCCAATAGCTGTGCCATGAAGGTGTCTACGTCGGTGATGTCTGGGTATAAAGCTGTGTTAATGGCTCTTGAAGGAATTCGTGTTACAGAAAATGAAGGGATTGTCGCGGAAGATGTGGATCAATCCATTGCCAACTTGGGACAATTAGCCTGCCAGGGAATGGTTCAGACCGACGGACAAATTTTGCAAATCATGCTGAATAAACAATAAAATACATCATAAAAAAGTATCAGCATGATTACGCTGATACTTTTTTACTAATACTAGAAGCTATAAGTTTTGTAGGTATATAAGATTTTATGAATCACAAAGGAGAACACAAAAATATAATCCCTTTGTGTACTTTGCGTCTTTGTGGTTCGATCCGTTCTAAATGCTTTAAAGACGTTAATAAAGATTGTTATATGTCTCTTCTAGTGATTAAATAGCTGGAAGGAATAATAATTTAGTCATCAATAAAATCTTTCGAATCCGTTCCTTTGGTTTCTAAATATCCTTTTCCCCAAGTACTTATGGATTCTAAGATTGGCTGAAGACTTCTTCCAAGATCGGTCAAAGAATATTCAACTTTGGGGGGAACTTCAGCAAAGACCTTGCGGGAAATCAGCTCATCGTTTTCTAGCTGCCGAAGCTGCTGTGTAAGCATTTTTTGACTGATTCCGTTTATTCCTTTCTGAAGGCAGCCAAAGCGTTGATGATCTGTAGTTAGTAAGTTTCTTATAATAAGGACTTTCCATTTATGTCCTATTAAATTGATTGCTTCTTCGATAGGACAGACTTTAATATTCAAAGTGTCAGCCTCCAGTAAATTCAATAATACTTACCATCCCGTTTGTATTGAACGAAATAGTGCCTTATTGCAAAAAGTAACTTTCGCTCTTATTATAGTAACAAATGTACTTGTAGGCAATACGTAGTGCCAATTACATTATGCAACATTTATTCCCCCGATTATTAAGCGAGGGATCGCGAAAATTACAGGTTAAAATCTTTTAAGTAATATAGCAAATGATGTAACGTTCATCTTATAGGAGGCAAAACGATGAGAAGTATTCGGGATATTAACAAACAGATCACTCATGATGAGGCGATGGAGATGCTGGGACAAGGCGAATATGGAGTGCTCTCCACAATGAATAAAGATGGATATCCTTATGGATTGCCATTACATTATATTATGTTAGATGATGCTATTTATCTGCATTGTGACTTGGAAGGGCATATACTGGACAATCTTTCTTACAATGATAAAGTGTGCTTTACTGTTGTTGGATATACACAAGTGCTGCCTAGTTCCTTTACTGCAAACTATGAAAGTGTTATCGTTTTTGGAAAAGGGACTTTGGTAGAAGGAACGGAAAAAATCAATATGTTAAAGGCATTAGTGAGAAAATTTAGTCCTGAATATTATGATAAAGGGTTGAAAGTAATTGATGCTTTTAAAGATAAATGTTCAGTGATACGTATTGATGTAGAACATATTACAGGTAAGAAGCGAAGATAACAGAGAAAAGCTAGAGGTGGAAGGGAGCATACTCCCTCCCACCTCTAACTTTTAAGCAAACTCATTATGTTGCTTTCTGGATTTTATTAGTAGAACATGTATAGAAACATTCAACATAATTGATAATAAGAAGAAATGTTTAGTAAGGAGTCGGCGATGCAGCTTCCCTTGAAAATCTTTTTAGCAACCGTAGTTCTTTCCCTGGCGTTATTCTTTTTTGTTATATATGACTCGATGGCAGGTAATAATTTGCAAAATGTACCTTCTGAGGCAGTCAAAGGTAAAATGGTATTTCAGAAAAGAGCTTGTATTGAATGTCATACCGTATTTGGTAACGGGGGATATTACGGAGGCGATCTTACTAAGGCATATGAAAAGTTTGGAAGCAATGGATTAAGAGAATATTTAACCCAGCCTCCATTGCTTAGTGGAGCAAAGAAAAAACGGCATATTTACTTGAGTAATGAAGAAGCAGAGGAAATTACTGCATATTTTCGTTTCCTGCAGTCAATTCCTAATATGGATTGGCCGCCAAGACCTGTATATGATAAAAAAGAGGAACCTGGAGTAAAGTAATGAAAAGGGGTTAGAAAAGTTGTTTCGATCTCAGCACCTGAGTTATAAATATGCTTTATTTGCCTACTTCCTCTTTGGTCTTCAAGGGTTGGTAGCATCGGGCGGAGCAATTGATCTTCTCTTTCCTGATCTTGGCAATCCGATTCCCTTTGCATCCGGAAGAGCTTTTCATTTGAATGTGAGTATCTATTGGCCGTTGATTGGAATGATTGGCGCCATGTATTTCTTTTTTTGCCAAGAAGCGGAGCGGGAATTTTACAGTTTGAAACTAATTACCATTAACTTTTGGATGCTGGCTGGCACGCTAGGCCTAATATTAGGATCGTTATTGCTTGGTTTCAATGAAGGGAGAGAATATCTAGAGGCAATCTGGCCCTTGAAACTAGCAACGGCAGCTTGTACGATTCTGCTGTGCTTTAATTTGCTTACGACCTATCTGGCTTCCGATATGCCTAGGAGTAGGGCAACATTAATTAGCATGGTAACAGGAAGTGTCACATTAATCATTTTTTACGTGCCGAATATCGTATCCTATGCTCACCCGACAGTTGATGAAATCGCTAAATTTATGGTGGTACATATATGGGAAGAAATGTCTTTGGAGCTTATCGGCACGGGGGTATTGGCTGCCTTGCTGATTCAGGTGACAAAGGTTAAGCGACAGGCTGTAGAAACAGCTATATATTTAGACATTACATTCGCGGTCTTAGCTGGGATTATAGCAACAGGACATCATTATTATTGGATCGGGGTACCATCATATTGGCTTTGGCTGGGCGGCACTTTTAGCGCAATGCAAGTACTGCCCGCGATTGTACTATTGTATACGACGGTAAAATCGATAACATTCAAGGGTATTTTTGATTTGTCCTATCGGGATAAAATAACGATGTTTCTCATCGGCTCCAGTATGTTCTACCATATATTCGGTGCTGGATTTTTAGGGTTTCTCATGGCTTATCCACCATTAAACCGATATGTACATGGGACCTATATTACGTCTGCTCATTCCCACCTTGCATTATTTGGTGTATTTGGTTTTTTAGTGTTAGCAGTTTGCTTTCACATCCTATTTACAGAAATCATGCTTGGCAAGAAAATGTATCGCTGGTGTTGGGGTGCAATCATTTCTTTAAATGCCGGATTATTAACGATGGGGCTTGGGTTATTAATCGCTGGCGGACTACAAGTTTATTTCTGGCGCGTGATTGGGCTCAGTATTGGAGAAACAAATGAATTCATTAGACCCTATCTTTTTATTAGGGCATTTGGCGGTTTTTTATACGCCATAGGAAGCTTAACGTTAACCTTCGTTGTCATAAAAAGCATATGGCCGAAGATACAGGTAATCTTTCAAAGTGAAGGGCGACTTTCTATCGTAAAGTGTGATGATTTGCACCGTATGCATGGGTTAGTGGAAGAGTTACTGCAAGAGGAAAAAAAAATAGAGCCGCTGCTGAAGAGAATTCAAGTTCTTTACCAGAGGCTGCTTCTCTTTGATAAAGAAAAATAAAAGAGAAGGAAAAGGAGTATGAAAGGAATAGAATGCATATACTGCTAATATTAGACATAAAACGAGGGAAAAGCAGATAGGATAAGCTATAGTTGATTGTCACGGTGTATTTTGGAGCAATAAGGATTTGCAATGAAGGCTGGGGTCATGATACTATGAAAAAAAGATAAAGAAGGTGGTAAATTGGGCAAGAACAAGTGCTATTGTGGTAGTACTATGTTTGAGAAGGTGGATATTACGCCCGTTGGAATGATGGATAAAAAATTTTTTACCCGCTGTCCTCAATGTGGTCTTGTAATAAGAGGTTCTGAGCATCCTACTGAAAATAAAAATACTTCGAAATGCTCTGTCTTACATTTTGTTCGTGGAGCACTTGGAAAATACTAAATCGATCAATAAGAGCCTGAGGGCTCTTTTTTTATGATTGCTGCGACATTTCGCTGAAAAGAATGGATTTATCAAATAGAATGAAATTACAAAAAGGATTGAATTTATGGAATGGGAATGATATATTGCATTTAGTAAAACGTTAGATATAATTCATAAGGGCACAACAAAAAAAGTTAATATAAATATGAGGGGGAATCGGAAATGAGTATAGAAATTGCAGATTTTATTCAAAAACATAAGGTAATTACGATATGTCGTAGACTTTATGGACAGGATTTGCTTAATTTAGTCAGGGCATTGCATCAAGGTGGAATGAACATGGTCGAAGTGACCTTTGACCAAAGTGATCCGGACTGCATTAACAAGACTGCTGAGGCGATCCGTATGTTAGTTGAAAATTTCGGAAGCTCTATGAAAATCGGTGCAGGAACGGTTCTTACAAAAGAGCAGGTAAGAGCGACAAAAGATGCAGGAGGAAGTTATATTATTTCTCCAAATGTTGATGTGGAGATTATAAAATACACAAAGGAATTAGGACTTGTTTCAATTCCTGGAGCAATGACACCATCAGAAATCTTAACAGCGCATAACAACGGAGCTGATTTTGTAAAACTGTTTCCAGCAGGAAACCTTGGATTTGATTACATAAAAAACATTATGGCTCCTATCAGCCATGTGAAGCTTATTGCTACAGGAGGAGTTACGGAAGAAATACTCCCAGAGTATTTAAAACTTGGTTTTGCAGGTGCCGGGATAGGTGGAAGGCTTACAGATCGAAAACTTATCACCACAGGAGAGTTTGAAACATTTACAGAACGGGCTAAAGGATTTTCAAAAGTAGTAATGGAGTATTAATTTTGGTTTACACCATGTAGGTGTATTTAACCTGGCTATTTGGTAACTGGCCGAGGGTTGAGCATCTTAAAAACTGGATTGCTGCGATACTATTTTGGGTTGATGTCATTGGTGTACCCCTAGGAGGTATTGAAGAACTCGATGATTTTCTCCGTAAATACCCGGTTGTAGATCGCTAGCTGGTTTTATAACATAAGAAGAGTCACGACTTATCATTTGGATTGATGAGTCGTGACTCTTCTTTTCTCTGTTCATTTCAGTAACGAAACGTATAATGGGAGTAACAGAGTCTACAGCAGGTGCCTCATTATTTCCTTTATGGAGGTCGTAAGTTTAGAGGTAATCTTATTTCGTTTTGTTAGTAGAAAATGTGGTTTTATTGATCTGGTGCAGATAGTGAATCAGACGAGTGTAATGCAAGTCTTGTGTGAAAATAGCTCCCCAATTCACTTGTGAGTGGATTACGCCGAATAATACAAATAATGCACCGATCCAACCTTGAACAGAAAGAATTTCGTCTAAAAACAGAAAGCCAAATATTGCTGCAAAGACAGGCTCTAAGGAAAAAATGAGACCTGTATTCGTAGAAGTGGTATGCTGCTGCGCAACTGTTTGTACGATAAAGCCTATGGCACTGCACAATATGCTCAAGACTAAGATCGGCAGCCACTCACCAGCAGTAATGGGGAATATGGGGGCTTCAAAAAGTAAGGAGAAAATAAATCCTAAGGCTCCTGCAAATCCGAGCTGCATGACCCCAAGCGTAATCGAATCTACCGTTTTTGTCAGCCTTTCGGTAACAATGATATGCGTTGCATAAAAGAGTGCACCAGCAACGCATAATAAATCACCGAAGTTAATCATGAGACGACTATTTAGTGTTAACAGACCTACTCCTAGCAGTGCAAAGATCACTCCAACGATGACGTTGGTCTCAGGAACCTTTTTAACAATAAGGGCGGTCAATATTGGAACGAAAATAACTGTGAGACTTACGAGAAACGCTGCATTGGAGGTTGAAGTAAATTTTATCCCGAAAGTTATACAAGTAAAAACTAAAAATAAAATCGAACCTAAGACAAAAGCATAACGAATTGTTTTTATATTTGCTTTTAGTAAGCGCATTGGAAAGATAGCAGCTGCTAAGAAAAATGCGATACCAAAGCGTAATGCAATTAGATTATATTCCTGCAACGAATTCAAGCCCATTTTCATAAACAAATAGGAAAAGCCCCAGAAGATTGTCACTATCAGCAGCATTGTATTTGCCGTGCACCTTGTTTTCATATTGAATCCCCCACTTAACAAAATCCTGTTTTTTAAGATTTAGATTGTTTAATCATTAGTATAAATATATAATTACCATTAGAAAAGAGAATGTTTTTAATGGGATTCATGAGAGTTACTCATGTAAGAGGAGAAGATAATTAGTATGACGATTTCTAAATATGAGATTTTTCATGGAGTGGTTGAATTAGGGAGTTTGACAAAAGCGGCAGAAAGTTTGAATCTGACACAATCGGGTGTTAGTCATGCCATTGCCAGTCTGGAAGCAGAATTGGGATTTTTACTGCTTACCCGTGACAGGGCAGGTGTAACCTTAACGAGTAATGGTGAAATGATATTGAAATACGTTCGGGAAACCTTGCAGTGCAATGAGCGCTTAAGACAGAAAGTAGCTGAAATTAAGGGACTGGAAATTGGAACCGTACGAATTGGCACCTTTACCAGCGTGTCTTCCCAATGGCTTCCTGGTATTATAAAAGAATTTCATAAGCAGCATCCGGCCATTGAAATTAAATTAAATGAAGGGTATTATGATGATATTCATCGGTGGATATTGAATGGCGCTGTTGATTTTGGATTTGTGTCTTTACCCGTAATTCAGTCATTTGAATTTATACCATTAAAAAAGGATAAAATGCTCTGTATTCTGCCAACGGAGCATCCTTTAGGGCAGCAAAATGAAATTTCTTTTGAACAAATAAAAAAAGAGGCATTTATCATGCCTAAATGGGGTAATACTGGAGACGTACGGCGTATTTTACTTGAAAATAATCTGAAAACGAGAATCAAATATGAAGTGATAGAAGATCAGGCTATTATTGCAATGGTGCAAAATGGTCTAGGTATAAGCATTCTTCCTGAGATGGTGCTATATCGCAATTTGCATGATGTACATATTGCAAATCTCGAAAAACCTGCATATCGAACCATTGGTATTGCTCTTAACTCTATTAAGAATGCTTCCCCTGCTGCAAGAAAATTTTTAACTTGTATCAAATCCTGGTTAGGTCGGCAAGGGCTGTTAGATTTTTAATGATATAAGGAGGCTTGGCTTATGCAAGCAAAACCTAAAATCAACTAGGTATTATCAAGATGCTGTTTTGCCAAGTAGGCGGAATTGACAGCGTCTTGCAGCGCTTTCTTATTCATTCTCTCAGTCCATCTGTCAAAATAGCAGGGATAGCTGATTCCACAGGTTCTGCATTCTATATACTGCTGCGTATCTTTTTGTTCGCGTTTATCGTACATATGGGGAAGAAGCTCATTCGTATTTTTAAGCCCGGGAGCATCTGAATCCAGAATATATGAATATTCATATGTAGCCACATATTTTAATATAAGATGGTCATCGTTACAGCTTGGACAGATAACACGGTTCATTGCCTGCATAGTTTTCTTCACCCCTATTATTATTCCTATTATTTTGTCACCAACAACATGATTCGAAGATGATATCATCTACTACTATTATAGCCATTTTTAATGCTATCACTCCTATTAATAGTAGATCGTCTTCGAGAAAATAGTGCCAAAAGTATCAAGAACGATCATTCTTAAAAACACCAGAAATACTTGTCCAAGCATATAATGGTTCATGATCAGAATTGTTATATGGAGGACGACTATATGAATATTAGAAAAATGTATTTACCATATTCATTGGCCGAAATGAATCTTTCAAGGGGAATCAGACAGCCTATACTAGGGCAGATTCAGCACCTTCTCAAAATAAAGGGCTTCTATCAAGGTATTGAGCAAAATACCTACACTGATGAAATAGGCGGGGCCATTTTGCAGTTTCAAAAATCAGAGAAGTTGGTCCCAACAGGCAGTTTAGATCCAATCACTTATTGTCGTTTATATGGTGCTGATATTGTAGAAATAAACCCAATAAAAGATAATCGCTACAGAGCCGACCTGACCTTGGCACGAGGTCGGATTTTAATTCACAAACCAACTCGTCAGCTTACCTTGTTTAACGGAAATAATCAATTACGCAGCTATCCGGTGGCTATCGGCAAACCGTCAACACCTACACCGGAAGGAGATTATGCGATTGCTACTAAGATTTTAAATCCTGGAGGTATGTTGGGGACACGTTGGATGGGACTGAATTTTGATCCTAATTATGGCATACATGGCAACCGTGCTCCCTGGTCAATCGGTCAATTGGTCTCTCTAGGCTGTGTTCGTATGCATAACCATCATGCTGAAGAATTATTTGCAATGGTCAGAGTCGGTACACCGGTGATGATTCGATAACATCATCACTCGTATGTTTGCTAGTAAATGTAGTTGTATTATGACAGCTTGCTGCAGTAATATAGTAGTTAAGTAATTAATGAATGGGTAATGAGTAGGAGAATCGTATGGATAAATTAAGCACAGAACATTATTTGCGTTCCATAAAATTATTGCGAGATCAAGTTGAAAGCTTCGATCAATATCCCTTTTCCTTGCCAATTTTCCGTGATTTAGATGAGTTGAAATTTCATCCACAAGTGACATTTATTGTGGGGGAAAACGGTACGGGAAAATCTACACTGCTAGAGGCAATTGCGATTGCCTGGGGGTTTAATCCTGAGGGCGGAACTCGCAACTTTAATTTTTCTACGAGAAATTCCCATTCTCAGTTACATGAATGCATTCGTTTAATTCGAGGTATAAGAAAACCTAAGAATGAATTTTTCTTACGTGCCGAAACCTTTTATAATCTGGCAACGCAAATTGATGAGCTTCAAGTGAGTCATTTCTACGGAGGAAAGTCATTGCATGAACAATCTCATGGGGAAGCTTTCTTTGCGACTTTCATGAATAAATTTAAAGGTAAAGGACTATACCTATTGGATGAGCCAGAAGCTGCCTTATCTCCCATGAGGCAAATGGCTATGATTTTAAGAATGCATGACTTGGCGGATCAACAATCCCAATTTATTATTGCAACTCATTCGCCTATCATAATGGGGTATCCGGGTGCAACGATTTTACAAATAACAAATAATAAGATTGAAGCGATTGCATATGAAGAAACAGAGCATTATATCATAATGAAAGAATTTATAAATAATCGTAAGAAAATGTTAGACGTATTGATGGAATGATTGAAGTAATTGCGTAGCATTCATTTGTTGTTATTACTGCTTTCTTAGTTCATTGACAATGCTGATTAGGGGTGTTATTATCTTACCAAGATATTGTGTTTAAGCTATCACCATAAACAGCTGATTGAAACTAAAGGTCAAAAGAAGTGGAATTATAGACACTTTTTTTGACCTTTAATCTATTATGAGGGAGGAGATTGTGATTAAGAAACCCATTATAGGTATACTGGTTTCTATACTTTTTCTTGAGGATGGTTTGTTTTCAGGAATGAAGAAAGCAGCAGTGAGTCATGATTATGTACAGGCAATTGTATCGGCTGGAGGAGTACCGCTTCTATTGCCAGCTATTGATGATGAAGAAAGTATTAAAGCGCAGTTAAAGCAGGTAGATGGCTTATTATTATCAGGTGGATACGACATCAATCCGTTGCTATATGGTGAAGAACCATTGCGAGAATTAGATACAATCTTTCCGGAGATGGATGATCACCATATACGAAGTGCTAACATTGCAGCTGCATTGGGAAAGCCCATATTAGGAATTTGCCGCGGTTTACAAGTTCTCAACGTAGCTTTTGGCGGCACATTGTATCAAGATATAGCAGCTCAATGTTCCAGCAAGTGTTTAAAGCATTTTCAAAAGGGAGAAAGACATGTGCCTACTCATACGGTAGAATTGACTCAAAATACGGTATTGTCTCAAATTTTTCCGAAAGATTCCATTGTGACAAACAGCTTTCATCATCAGTCTGTTAAGGAAATCGCACCGGGATTTATTGTGAATGCCAGAGCAAAAGATGGTATAGTTGAAGGAATTGAGAAAAGGGAAGGAAGCTTTATTGTAGGGGTTCAGTGGCATCCGGAAATGATGATTACCCAGTCTCCTGATATGTTGCCTCTTTTCAGAGCTTTCGTCGAAGCGGCAAAGAAAACAGTTGTTGTATCTAGCTTCGAGAAATAAGATTATTTTATAAAAAATATTCTAATACCAACTGGTTGACATTTCAACTAGTTGGTATTAGAATTTAAGTAGTTGAAATGTCAACTACTTAAATGGATCCTTTTGCATGGCAAAATTAAATATCGAACTCTTTGAGAAGTGAGCATACTTACTATTGGAGTTGATTCGTAGCAAGAAGTACGGGAATTTATACTGCAAAGAGGTCATTTTATAAAGAGGTGAATAAAAATTGGAAACTGTTATTGTAGAGAAATATTCTAAAGAATATCAAGATGAAGTGATTGACTTAATTCTCACCATTCAGCGAAGTGAGTTTAACATTCCGATCAGCAAAGAAGATCAGCCGGATTTAAGTGACATACCTAACTTCTATCAGTCTGGAGGGGGGAATTTTTGGATTGCTATTTATGAGCAGCAGATTGTAGGAACGATTGCGCTGATCGCTATTGGAAATCAGCAAGGCGCATTAAGAAAAATGTTTGTGAAAGCGGATTATCGAGGAAAAGGGCATAATATAGCCAAGCTGCTGCTATTACAGTTAACGTCATGGGCTAGTGAGCATAACATACGTGAAATTTACCTGGGGACCACCGAGAAATTTGTAGCTGCACATCGTTTTTATGAAAAAAATAATTTTGTTCAAATAGCAAAAGAGGTATTGCCAGATGCATTTCCGATTATGAAAGTGGATACAAGATTTTATAAGACGAGGCTTTAAATAGATGTTATACAGATGCCTTCCCCTTACTGAAGGTCTTATTGTTAAGATAACCTTTGACAAGAATTATAAAAATATAATAGAATTAACTAATCAACTGACTAGTTAATTCTAGAGGCTGTATTCCATGATTTTGGAGTACAGCCTTTTTTAATGAATTCTATGGTTCGGATTATGAATCTATAATCGCAATTGTTAATTGACACTCTTAATTATTCTTGATAAAATTAATAAAGATATTTTTAATATAAATAAGGAGGATTACATGCCAAAGAAAAAAAGCAATTATGAGACACTAATGAATCTTATTATTGGTTTATACATACTGAAAATACTTCAACAGGAACCTGCATATGGAAATAAGTTAGCTGCGGAGATTAAGCGGCGTACTCAAGATTCCTATACTCCAAATACAAATGCTCTGTATCCGCTTCTTCGGAAGATGGAAGAAAGGGGATATATCGTCGGCGAATGGGATAGCCCTATGACTCGCGGCAAACGAATCTTCACCATTACAGATGTTGGTATTGCTCGCGTACCTGCATTGGAAATAATGCTGCAAGAACGGATTACTGAGGTGGAACGAAGGATGAGAATATTGCGGACGGATTTGCTTAGACAATAATATCCAGTAGATGCTTGCATAGTGGATACAGTAAAAAGAATACATATTGATTTCGATAGTTTAATGAGGTGAAAGTTGATGACTCAAGCAAATTCAAGGCTAAGTAATCGCAGCATGATGATCATTGTAAGTGTGCTTGTGGGGATCTTAGTAGTTGGTGGAGTATGGTGGTGGATTCGTTCTGGGCGGATTGTTTCTACGGATGATGCCAGAGTAAAGGGAACTATTGTCGCGGTAAGCGCAAAAGTATCTGGCAGAGTGGAAAAAGTTTTGGTTAAAGAAGGAGATAGTATCCAAACCGGACAGGTCATAGCAACATTAGAGAAGGAAGAATTTGAAGCTCAGGTTGAGCAGGCCAATGCGAATTTGGAGATGACAAAGGCAAAATTGGCAGCTGTAATTGCAGGTAATCGGCACCAAGAGGTTGCGGCAGCGAATGCTGCTGCTAGCCAAGCAGCGGCAAATCTTTATAATGCCCAGAAAAACTATGAACGGG